>NZ_JASONN010000008.1:0-93867 GCF_030217285.1 Pauljensenia sp. UMB3104
AAAAACCAACCAACCAAACAAGGCCAGCCAGCAATCCCAACCAAAAACACTCAAAAACAAAAAACAGGCATAAAAAACAAACAAACACACTATCGAGTTCACAAACAACACCTGCACGATCAAGCGCACACGAATATCTCGCATGTTTTCGAAAGGCGGTCCGCGCCATGTTTCCGCGATCCGAGCTTCTCGCTTCGTTCGCTGCCGTTCGGCGCAACAAGGAAAACAATACGCAGTTCTTCCGACATCGTCAAGTCAAGCGCAATTGCACCCATTCTCGGCACTTTTCCGCAGAATGTCAACGATTGAAGCTTTGAGACTGGCTCACTTTGCCCCAAAATCGCCCAATTTCATGCGCCAGACCACAAAGATTTGCCCGAAATGTGCGCCAGCACTCCCAACATTCCACAGTAACCCGCCCCCCAAGCCACGCTATCAGGGGTCCGACGTGCACAGACGGCCGATGCCATCACGTTTTTTAGTAAACTCTTTACCTTTTGTTGACCCTGGCGCTATACTCGTGCTCATACCGCGGCCTCGCCGCATCCACGAACATCCATCAACGCTAGGAACAACGATGAATGGAACCCTGCACCCGGCCTTCGATCTGGCCGGCACCCTGGATACGATCTCGGGCTTCATGTATACGTACGTGCTCGTCGCGCTCCTGATCGGCGTCGGCCTGTACTTCTTCATTCGCACGCGCGCCCTGCCGCTGCGCCTCTTCAAGGAAGCCATCCGCGTCGTCACCGAGCCGCCGCACGAGGAAGGCGAGGTCTCCTCGTTCCGTGCCCTGATGGTCTCCACGGCCTCGCGCGTGGGCGTCGGCAACATCGCCGGTGTTGCGACCGCCGTGACACTGGGCGGCGCGGGCGCTGTCTTCTGGATGTGGGTCATCGCGACCCTCGGCGGCGCCTCTGCCTTCATCGAGTCGACGCTCGCGCAGATCTACAAGAAGCAGGGACCCCACCACTCCTACGGTGGTCCCGCCTACTACATCCAGATGGCTCTCAAGCAGAACTGGTTGGCCACGCTTTTCGCCTCCGTTCTCATCCTGACCTACATGGGTGGCTTCAACCTCCTGGCTTCCTTCAACGTCGCTGACGCGTTCACCCAGTACAGCTGGGCGAACGAGTGGACGCCGTGGATCGTCGGCGCCGTGCTCGCGGTGCTCATGGCCGGCTCGATCTTCGGCGGCACCCGTCGCCTCACCGACGTCACGGGCCTCCTCGTGCCCGTCATGGCGATCATCTACCTGGGTGTCGGCTTCGTCGTCATCGTGCTCAACTACCAAAACATCCCCGCGATGTTCGCCGCTATCTTCCGCAGCGCTTTCGATTTCCCGGCTATCTTCGGCGGTTTCACCGGCTCGGCCATGATGCTCGGCATTAAGCGTGGCCTCTACTCGAACGAGGCCGGCGTCGGTTCCGCTCCGAACGCCGCTGCCTCCGCCTCCGTGTCGCACCCCGCCAAGCAGGGCCTCGTCCAGATGCTCTCCGTCTTCATCGACACGATGGTGATCTGCACGCTCACCGCTTTCGTGGTGCTCTCCTCGGGCGTCGGTTCGGATAACGGCGTGACGGGCGCTCCCCTCGTGAAGGATGCTATGGCGACGGTCCTCGGCCAGGGTCCTGCGCAGGTTTTCATCTCGATCGCTCTGTTCCTCTTCGCGTTCACGACGCTGGTCGGTAATTTCTACTACGCCGAGGTCAACTTCCGCTTCCTGCTGCGCAACGTGCACATGAAGCACTGGATGCTCTCGATCTTCCGCGCGGTCGCAGCGCTGCTCGTCTTTGCGGGCGCCCTCCTCAAGTTCGAGGTTGCGTGGAACCTGGGCGACATCCTGATGGGCCTCATGGCGCTCATCAACCTGCCCGTCATCGTCATCCTGGGCAACCAGGCCATCCGCTGCGCGAACGACTACGTCGCCCAGCGCAAGGCCGGTCTCGAGCCCCAGTTCAAGGCGTCCTCGATCGGCTTGAACCCCGACGAGCTGGACTTCTGGAAGGACGACGCTCCGCTCGCCTCCGAGAAGACCAACGCGTAAGGGTCCCCTCCCCTAGCAAACTGCCCCGGCCTCGTTCCTCCACGTGAGAACGAGGCCGGGGCTTCGCTATGCGCATCGGCGCGGTCATCGCGTTCTCGGCCTGGGCGCGTGCCCCAGCCACGTGTGGGTTCTCAGCCAGCGCGTGCGCGCTACACCGACGTGTGCTCGAAGCGCACTCGGATCTGCACGCCCCCGGTGTGACCGCACGCGGACAGGGCTCGAGCCACTGCATCGGCGGCCCACCCGAGCATCTCAGGGCCCCCGTGCGGGGCGCGCAGAGTGGCGGCGGCCCCGAAGGCGAACGCAGAGGACGACTCCACGGCGAGCCCCATCTGCACGGCCGATGCCAGGGCCGCGGTAAAGCCCGAGGGGGACAGGGCCTGTCCCTTGTAGCGCGGGCGCGCCTCGAGGTGGATGAGAGGACCGGGGACCACCAGAGATGAATCGAGCGCGCCAATGGGCAGGCTCCCGTCTTCCCACGGTTTGTTCGCAGTGAAGCGCGCGTAGCCCGGCAGCAGCTCACACTCGAAGACGCATCCGTCGACGCTCACGTCGGCGACGAGCTTGAGGGTGGCCACGGAGGCGATCACGGAGGCCACGTATGGGATGCGGCCATCCGTTTCCCCGAGCCACGTGTCGACGAGGGCGTGGCACATCGCGCGGCCGGCGGCGTCCGTTGCAGACTCCCCCGCCATGCCGGGCGCCCTCTGCACATCAACGCCCTTGTCTCGCGGCGGCACCTTGATGTCACCCACGAAAAAGTCGAAGGCGTAGAGCCCATGATGGGTGCAATTATCGTCGTAGGCGGAGAATCCCAGCCCCGTGCCGACGAGCACGGAGAGGAACGCGTCGTACAGGCACTCCCTGTCCTGCGCAAAGAGGTCCGCCGCGTGAGGCGCGCGCGGGGACATCTGCCCGCACAGCCAGGCGTACAGCGCCACGTAGCGCTCCTGCGAGGCGTGATCGTTGACTGTCATGGGAACCTCCTCGTTCCATCCCGCAACGCTTGCCCCCTCATTATCGCAGAAACGCGAAGGCCCCGGCCTCGTCCGAGTGACAGACGAGGCCGGGGCGAAGGTCTCAGCGCAGCCGCTCACCGAGTGGCGAGCAGCGCCTCCTCGGCCTCCTTGGTCCACAGGCCGGCGGCGTCGAGCTTCGCGGCGACCGTCGGCAGCTTCTCGGCGAGCTCGGACACGGGGGTCAGGCCCAGGTCGTGCATCATCGGGAAGACCATGATCTTGCCGCCCGAGGTACGGTTCATCACCGCGTTGATGGCGTCGCCGAAGCCCGCCATGCCGGTGATCGCCCACAGGGAGATCGTGGTGTCGATGATGCCGGCCTCAATCTTGCGCAGCACCGTGCGCATGTCGGACACGTCCGAGCCGGAGGTGCCCAGCATGAAGATCTGGCGCTCGATGATGCCCTGCAGGTCGAAGTCGCCGAACGTACCGGCCGGGATGCCCGCGAACGCGTTCAGGATGCCGCCCTGCGCCAGCAGATCGACGGCCTGGGAGACCAGCGCCGGGACGGGCACGAGGCACGTCGCGTAGGTGTAGCCGTACTCCAGGGGCGTCGAGGCGGTGTTGATGATGTCCAGCGGGACGCCGTTCTTTTCGGCGGTCGGGCCCACGACCTTCGTCAGGTTGGCCAGACGCTCGTCCGACAGGTCGGTGCCCACGACGCTGATGCCGGGAACACCGGAGGTGACGGCGCGCATCGTGTGCATGACACCCATCGGGCCGGCGGCGCCGACGAACACGCACTTGTCGTTCTCGCGCAGATCACCGTTGGCGGGGATCCAGGCGTAGCCTTCGCGCGGATCCGAGCCGGTCGTACCGCAGAAGCGGATGAAGTCGTAGTGGACGCGGCCGATATCCAGGGACACCTTGCGCTCGATTGTGCCACCGCCCAGGACGACGCACATGGTGCCGCGGGTGCCGATCAGGAGCGCGGCCTTCTCGATCGCGTCGGCGTCCGAGCCGAAGAACACGACATCGTCGAATTCGCCCTCCACGCCCTCGATGGCATCGGCGGCAACGCGCACGACCTCGGCGGGCTTGTGCTCGGCGGTCAGAGCGTCGATATCGCCCTCGCCGACGACCAGCAGGCGGCCACCGTCTGCGACGTGGCTACGCTCGGCCCACGCGTAGGAACCCTCGACGGTCGCCCAGGGCTCGATGAGGCCGACGGCTGCAGCCGACGGGCCCTCCGACACGTGGATGAGGAACTCTTCCCCGTCCGGGGACACGACGCAGCGCTCGTCGACGACGACGAACTCCTCGAGGGCACCGTCGAAGTTGTAGCCGAAGGCGCCGTTCGACTTCGCGGTGCGCAGGTGCTTCCAGTCAGCCTGGACCAGCAGACGGTCGCCGACCTTGAAGTGCGTGACGGCCTCGCCGACCTTCACGACGCGGACGACGGGCTCGTGACCGGGCGTCACGGCCTCCTGGTTCGGGTGGTAGGACGGAATGTCCTTGAGGGCGTCCAGGTCGATACCCGCCACCACGTCCGACTTGCGCGGGTGGCCATCGAACTGGTGGAGCAGCTTCGTATCAGAGAAGCAAATGCCGCAGGCTTCGACCTCGAGCATGATCTGCGTCGGGCCAACGGGATCAACGGGCTTCGCCGGGTTAACGACGAACTCTTCCTTGCCGACGATCTGAATCGCGTACTGGGTGGCGGGAATCTCGGTCATGACTGACTCTTTCACTGGAAAAACTACTGGACGTGGGAAGAAAGGACGAGGCCGGGGAGCTCCGGAGAAACCCGCATGTGTCCCCGGCCTCGTGATGATGTCAGGAGAGCATCACCTGGCCGCCCGTGACGGGCACGGCCTGGCCGGTCTCGTATTCCTGCTCGACGATGTAGAAGATCGCACGCAGAACGTCGATACCCTGGGCGCCGCGGCGCATGGGAACCTTCGCCTCGTAGAACTCCTTGACGTCGGCGACCGTCTTGGCGCCGGGGACCTTGCCGGAGTTCAGGTACTGGACGAAGAGGCCGCGGTCCGGGTCGGACCAGAGCGGGCCGTCGTAGAAGTTACCGGGGCAGATCGCGTTGACCTTCACGCCGTGAGCAACCATCTCGAGGGCGAAGGACTGCACCAGGCCGATGCCGCCAAACTTGGAGCCCGCGTAGGCGGCGTTCTTGTTCGAGCCGACGAGGCCGGACTTGGAGTTGATCTGGATGATGTCGGTCAGCCACTCGGGGGCGGTCGAGTGCTGGCGGGCCAGGAGCTGGCCCAGGTGCTTAGTGACGAGGAAGAAGGCCACGTAGTTGATGTCCGTGGACAGGCGGAACGCGGAGGCGTCCTGCTCGAGGACCGATCCGGCGCGCACAATACCCGCGTTGGAGACGACCAGGTCGAGGCCGCCAGTGACGCGCTCGATCTCGGAGGCCATCGCCGCGACGGACTCCTCGTCTGCGACGTTAACCGTGATCGGGTGTGCGACGCCTTCGCCGCCGAGCTCGGCCGCCTTAGCGGCGGCACCCTCACCGTTCAGGTCGGCGATGAACACGAAGCAACCGGCGTCGACCAGGCCGCGCGCGATCTCCGCGCCAAAGCCCTGGGCGCCGCCCGTCACGAGGGCGACACGGCCGTTGATGGTGCGCTCGCCGGTGGTGGTGGCGCGAACCTCGAAGGTCTCCTCGCCTGCGCGCACGACGACGGGAAGCTCCGTCTCCTTCAGGGAGCAGGGGCACACCTCGGTGAGCGGGCCGTCGAAGGTGACGGTCGGCTCCGCCGAGCTGGGGGCCACGATGACCGGGCGGCCGAGGGCCTTGAGGAAAAGCCCACGTACCTCGGGAGCGTTACTCATGATGTCTCTCTTTCTTGACGATGCTCGTCAGTTAATCGAAGTGGCTCGGGCGGCGACGTCGGCGGCGTCCTCACCGTCGGCAATCGCGCGGCCCAGGGGCGCGTACTCGGTGATGCGCTCGGCGAGGGCCTCGGGGGTCAGGCGACCCGTGCGGCCCAGCAGGTGCAGGGACGGATCCACGGAAGACAGGGCCTCGTGCGCGACGAGGGCCCACGTGGCCTCGTTGAGGTCCGCGAACTCGGGGCGACGCAGCTCCTCGCAGGTGAAGCGCTGGCGGGGCTGGTTGATATCCACGCCCGAGATCTCGAGCATGCCGTGAGCGGCCGCGAGCGCGTGGATGCGCTCGAGCTGCTCGGGGGTGTTACGCGGGGGCATGTAGGTCACGGCGCGCAGTCCGATGGACTCCATGTACTCGAAGAGCTCGTCGAGGAACGCGTCCTCGAACTTCTCAGCCTTCTTGTCGCCCGTCGGCGAGGCGGACACGTCGCCCAGGTAGGCGTAGGTGGCGATCGCACCGACCGAATCGGCGAACTCGACGACCTCGGCCGCACTGGGCAGCTCGTCGGTGGGCTGGATGTAGATGCGATCCAGGTAGTTGGCCTTCAGGACGCCCAGCAGGTCGTACATGAGGTGCGGGTTGTCCTCGTCGGACAGGACGCGCGCGAGGGACTCGGGGACCTCGACGCCCATCGAATCCAGGCCCTGGACCAGGGCGGGGCCGCGGCCGAATCCACGGATCAGGGCCGAGGCCATGGCGGCCAGCAGGTGACGCTCGGTGATCCCGCCGCCATTGGCGTACTGGGAGATGCCGACCATGTCCGCCTGGGGATCGAAGGGCTCCAGGCCCAGGTCGGTGAGGATCTTATTGGCGCGCTCGGCCATGGCGAGGGTGCGCTCAAGGCGGGCGGCGCGCTTGGGGGCCAGCCACGCCGCGACCTTTTCGCGGGCCGGTGCTGGCACGCCCTGGACGGTCATGTAGGCCACGCCCACGGAGTCGGGGTTGTTGAGCTTACGCTGCGCGAGCGGCGTTCCCACGCCGAAGCGGGCGCGAATCTCAAAGCCGGTGACGGAACCCATGCCCAGGACGGACGTGGCCTCGCTCATCTCTGCTGCCGCGCCGATCGAATCGTGATCGACCGAGCCGACGACGCGCAGACCGTTACGACGCGCGAGCAGAGCGGCGTGGGTGGGCGTGTAGGGGCTGAACGAGAAGCACGTGTGGATGTGGTTGTTCGACTCGGGCACCCAGCTGGGGAAGTGCTCGTCGGCGACCACCGCGCGCAGCGCCTCGATGCGCTGGGCCGGGGTGGCGGCCGGATCGTTGGTGATGTCCATGGGTTCTGCCATCTCTTCGTTGGGTGGAGAAAAACGGTGATGAATCAAGAATGTGGGCGAGGCCGGGGCTCGGTGAGGAGGAGTGTGGCCCCGGCCTCGCTAGCTCGCGTCAGGGAATGCGAGCCAGGGACGGGGGCGGGTCGGAAAGGGGAACGACCCGCCCCCAACGCCTCAGAGGCCCTCGCGGTTCAGGCGAGCGATCTCGGCCTCGGTCGCGTGCTTCGTGGTGGGCACGTGGCCGGGCAGCGGGAGGATGCGCTCGTGAATCGCGTCGAGGATCCAGGAGACCTGCGGGAAGAAGTACGACTCCAGCTCGGGGCCGGGCGTGATGCCGTTGCGCGAGCCGACGACGGCGATCGGCGCGTCGAGCGCGTCGAAGGCCAGGGTCTGCACGTTCGCGGCAACCGTGTTGAGGAAGGAACCGCGCTCGACGGCGTCCGAGGTGAGGACCAGGCGACCGGTCTTCTTCACGGAGGCAATGAGCTTGTCGTAGTTGAGCGGGGCGACGAAGCGCAGGTCGATGACCTCGGCGCTCAGGCCGTACTTCTCAGCCAGGACGTCCGCGGCCTCGAGGGCCTTGTACACGGTCGCGCCGTAGGCAGCGATCGTGATGTCGGTGCCCTCGCGGCGGATCGCCGGCTCGCCCTCTTCGGTCTCGTAGTAGCCCTCGGGCACGCCGCCGGGCTCGAAGTCCTCGCCCTTGTCGTAGAGCTTCTGGCTCTCCAGGAACACGACCGGGTCGGTGCCAGACAGTGCCAGGTTGAGCATGCCCTTCGCGTCGGTCGGGGTCGTCGGGAAGTAGACCTTCAGGCCCGGGATGTGAGCGACGAGCGCGCTCCAGTCCTGGGAATGCTGGGCGCCGTACTTCGATCCCACGGACACGCGCAGGACGAGGGGCATCTTGAGCAGGCCGGCGCTCATCGACTGCCACTTGGCCATCTGGTTGAAGACCTCGTCACCGGCGCGGCCCAGGAAGTCGCAGTACATGAGCTCAACGACCGCGCGGCCACCGGCCATCGCGTAGCCGACGCCGGCGCCCACGATCGAGGCCTCGGCGATGGGCGAGTTGAACAGGCGACGGTAGGGCAGGGCCTCGGTCAGGCCGCGGTAGACGGCGAAGGCGCCGCCCCAGTCGCGGTTTTCCTCGCCCCATGCGGCCATCGTCGGGTCGGTCTTGAAGCGGTGCAGCATCGCCTCGAACAGACCGTCACGGAACTGGTACATGCGCATCTTGGAGACGGGCTTACCGTTCTCGTCGACGGAGCTACGCACCTTCTTAGCCAGAGCCTTGATGCGCGGGTTGTCCTCGAGGTCGATCTCGGGGGTGGCATCGTCGAACGCCTCAACCTTCTCGTTGGAGAACATGACGGTGTCGATGTAGCCGTCGGCGACGCGCGGGGTGGCCTCGTCGTCGATCGCCAGCTTGAGGACGTGCACGAGCTTGTCGGTCAGGGAGGCCGTGTAGCCATCGATCTCGTCCTGCGTGGTCAGGCCGTTGGAGATGAGCAGGTTCGAGTATTCCTTGATGCAGTCGACCTGCTCCCACAGCTCGACCTCTTCCTTCGTGCGGTACGAGGAGGCGTCCGACGGCGAGTGGCCGGAGAAGCGGTAGGTGATGGTGTCCATGAGGACGGGGCCGCGGCCCTCCTCGAGGATCTTCTTCTTGCGGGTGGTCGCATCCGCGACGGCCAGCGGGTTGAGGCCGTCGACGCGCTCGGCGTGCATGGCCTCGGGGTTGAGGGCCGCGCCCACGCGGGCGAGGATCTCATATCCCATGGTCTCGCCGAAAGTCTGGCCACCCATGCCGTAGAAGTTGTTGAAGAAGTTGAACAGGATCGGCGGGTTGCCACCGTCCTCCTCGCGCCACAGGGAGCGGAACTGATCCATCGACGCGAAGTTCAGGGCCTCCCACACGGGGCCACAGGCCAGGGCGGCGTCGCCAACGTTGGAGACGACGATGCCGGGCTTGCGGTTGATGCGCTTGAAGAGGGCCGCACCGTTCGCGATCGGCGCGGATCCACCGACGATCGCGTTGTTCGGGTAGGAGCCAAAGGGCAGGAAGAAGGTGTGCATCGAGCCGCCCAGGCCACGGTTGAAGCCGGACTTGCGGGCGAAGATCTCGGCGAGGGCACCGAAGAGGATGAAGTTCTCGGTGAGGTCCTTCGTGTCCTTGTAGTCGATCTTCTCGGCGTAGGACAGGGTCTCGCCACCGAGGAAGCCCTTCATGATGGACTCAAGCTGAGCCTCGTCCATCTGGTGCATGGCCGAGTAGCACTTGGCGAGGATCTCACCGTGGGAGCGGTGGGAACCGAAGATGAAGTCCTCCGGCTTGAGCACGAAGCTCTGGCCGACGTAGGCGCTCTCCTGGCCGATGCCCAGGTGGGCGGGGCCGCGGTGGTTGTACTCGACGCCCTGCCAGGCGCCGGTCTTCTTGATGGAGTCGAGCATCGACTCGAAGGTGCGCACGACGATCATGTCGTGGAGCATCTGGACCATGCCCTTTTCGCCGTAGCGGGCGATCTCGGTGTCACGGTCGAAGGTGTACTGGTTGACGGGCACCTCGGGGAACTTCACGTATCCGGGGCGACGCACCTCGTTGGGGTCGATGATGAGAGACTGAGTCATTTTTCTACTCTTCCTTGACGTAGGGGATGTTCGTTAGAGCTTGACGGCCCACGCGGCTTCGCGGATGACCTCGGAGACCGTGGGGTGCGGGAAGACGACCTGACGCAGGTCCTCGACGGTGAGTTCCATCTCGAGGACGGCCTGCGCGCCCCAGATCATCTCGGCGGCGTACGCACCCAGCACGTGGATGCCCAGCACCTGGTGGGTCGTGGGGTCGACGAGGATCTTTGCCTCGCCGGGGGCCTTGAAGCCGTTCTCCGCGATGAAGCGGCCGGACATGAGGGCGGGAACCTTGGCGACGAGGACCTCGCGGCCTTCGCGCTTAGCCGCGGACTCGGTCAGACCGACGCCGGCGGCCTCGGGGATCGAGAAGACGGCCCACGGGACGGTGTGCCAGCGCATGACCTCGCCGCGCTTCTTCGCGGTGGGATCGAGGATGTTCGCCGAGGCGATCTCCGCCATGCGGTAGGCGGCGTGCGCCAGCAGGGAGCGTCCGGTGACGTCGCCGATGGCCCACACGTTGGGCAGGTTGGTGCGCATCGTGTCGTCGACGACGACGCCGCGGTTGATCTCGAGGCCGGCCTCTTCGGCTCCCCAGCCCACCGTTGCGGGACGGCGGCCAACCGCCATGAGGACCACGTCGGCCTCGACGCTCTTCTTTTCCTCGCCCTTGGAGTAGTGGACGGTGCCTCCATCGAGGGACTCGACGCGGCAGCCCAGCTCGAAGGTCACGTCCTTCATGGCGGCGCGGGCCTTGGCGGCCAGGTCGTCGTCCATGAAGGGCAGGATCTCGGGGGCCATCTCGATGACGGTCACCTGGGAGCCGAGGGTGGAGTACAGGGAGGCGAACTCGACGCCGATGACGCCGCCGCCGATGATCGCGAGGCGGGAGGGAACCTCTGGCAGGGACAGGATGCCCGTGGAGTCCACCAGCGCCGGGTTGTCCTGGGTGCCGGGCAGCGGGGGCATGGCCGGCACGGAGCCCGTGGCGATGATGACGTGGTCCGAGGTGTAGGTCGTCCCCTCAACGGTCACGCGACCGGGGGCGTCGAGGTGGCCTCGTCCGTTGATGACGGTCACGCCCGCCTTGCGCTCGGTGGCGGCAACGCCCGCGACCAGGCCCTTGACGACCTGATCCTTCCAGGCCTGCATCTGCGTCCAGTTGACGGCCACGCCGGCGGCATCCACGCCGAACTGGCTGGCTTCCTTGGCGTGCAGGTAGTTCTTCGCGCCGTTGAGCAGGGTCTTGGTGGGGATGCATCCCACGTTCAGGCACGTGCCGCCCAGGTACTGCTCCTCGACGAGGGCGACCTTCTTGCCCGCGTGTCCGAGGCGCTCGGCAGCCAGGTAGCCGCCGGGGCCCGCACCGAGGACGATGACGTCAAAATGCGTATCACTCATGAGTTTTCCTCTTTCCTCAGGCCAGGACCGTCACGTCAATGTTTTCGATGGCTGCGACCAGGTCGCGCAGGAAGCGAGCGCCGTCCGCACCGTCGATGACCTGGTGGTCGATCGTCAGCGAGAGGTTGATGCGCTGCTCCACGCCGATCGTGCCGTCGGCGCCCACGGTCGGGCGCGGGGTAATCGCGCCGACGCCCAGGATGGCCGTCTGAGGCAGGTTGATGACGGGGGTGAAGGTCTCGATACCGAAGGAGCCGATGTTGGAGACCGTGAAGGTGCCGCCGCTCAGGAAGTCGGGCGACAGGGAGCCGTCGATCGCGCCGCCGGCAAGGCGCTTGGCCTCGTCGGAGAAAGCCTTGAGGCCCAGGGACTGCGCCGAGCGGATGACGGGGACGAGGAGGCCGCGCGGGGTGTCGCACGCGAAGCCGAGGTGGACCTGCTCGAACTGCGTGAGAACGCCGTCCTCGAGGTGAGCGTTGAACACGGGGTACTTGAGGAGGGTGCGCGACACCGCGAAGCAGACCAGGTCGTTGAGCGTGATCTTGTTCAGGCCCAGTGCCTCGTCGGCGTTCTTGACCTTCTTGCGCATCGCGAGGATGCCGGCGGCGTTGGCCGTCGTGTTGAGGGTCAGCTGCGCGGTGGAGGTCAGGGACTCCATCATGCGCTTGGCGACGACCTTGCGCACACCCTTGAGCGGGGCGGAGGTCGAGGCGCCGGGGAAGTCGGCCGCGGCGGCGGGGGCTGCGACAGCGGCGGCGGGGGCGGCCTCGGGCGCGCGGCCCGCGTCGGCGACGGACACGCGTCCACCGATGCCGGTGCCTTCGGTGGCGCTCACGCCGGCGGCGCGCGCGGCGGAGGTCAGGACGGGGCCGGCGGCGATCGCGGCGGCAACGTCACGCTCGATGACGCGGCCGTGGGGGCCGGAGCCCTCGGAGATGGACGAGGCGTCGACGCCGTTGGAGGCGGCGAGGGCGCGGGCGCGCGGGGAGACGGCGCCGGTAGCGCGCTCGGTCGCGAACGCGGGGGCGGCGGACTGCTCGGCGGGAGCGTCGACTTCGGCGGGAGCGTCGGCTTCGGCGGGGGCAGCGTCGCCACCGGGAACGAGGCCGGAGATGTCCTCCCCGGGCTCACCGACGATGATGAGCGGATCCTTGACGGGGACCTCGTCGCCTTCCTCCCACAGGAGCTTCAGGACGGTACCCTGCGCGGTCGAGGGCACCTCCATGGTCGACTTGTCGGTCTCGATGGACGCGAGCGTCTGGTCGACGGCGACGGTGTCGCCTTCCGCGATCATCCACTCGACGATGATGCATGACTCAACAGAGTTGCCCAGCTGGGGCATCACCACGATGGTGGCCATGTAATTCCTCCTAGACGATGCGCAGCTTCGTGCGCTCGGCCAATTCCTTGATGGATTCTTCGGGGATCTCATCGTCGGTGATGATTCCGGTGACCTCGTCGATCCCCATGAAGCTGACGAAGCCGGCTTCCCCATACTTGGAGGAGTCGGCGAGCAGCCACGTCTCTTGTGCGCGGGTGCGCATAATGGAACCGACCTGTCCACCCTCCACGAGTTGAGTGGTCAGGCCGCGATCAACGCTGAACCCGTCGGTCCCAAGGAACGCGACGCGTGCGTTGAAGTCATTGATAGCGCGCTCTGCGACCGGTCCCACGAGGGACTCGGACTCGGCGCGGAAGTGCCCACCCGTCAGCGTGATGTTGAGGCTCGGGTTGGAGCGGGCGTTAGCGAAGACAAGCACGGAGTTGGTCAGGACCTGCACTCCGCGCTTGCCGGTCAGGTACTTGACGATGAGGGCGCAGGTGGTGCCGGCCTCGATCATGACGCGATCATCGTCGTGGATCATGTCGGCGGCGGCGCGAGCAATGCGTTCCTTGACCTCGACGCGATCGTTTTGGCGCAGGTGAATATTGCGGAAGGTGGTGGGGCGCGCGCCGCCGTGGGTGCGCACGAGGTATCCCTGCTCGTCGAGGGTCTTCAGCGAGGCGCGCACGGTCACGGGCGACACACCCAGATCGGAGGCAAGCTGCGCGACGCTCACCTCACCCTCCCGGGCGAGGCGATCCAGGATGTAGTTCGTGCGTTCTTCTGCACGTCCCATGGGACACCTCTTCGTGAATCAGCAACAATCCTTGTCGCTTTATCTTTCGTTACATCAAGAATAGTCACTAAAACGAAAGTATGCAACATCACGCAACTCATTGATACACCCGTCCAGCCCGGGCGCACAAACGTTCAGAACGCCATCGTTCAGTCACTCTATTTGACGGACATTGCTGGGATAAATGCACTGGTGGGCGGCCCGGCCGGGCCACCCACCAGCTATGAAACTCTCACTCCACGCCAGGGCTATCATCCGCTCGAAACGAAAACGAAACGAAAGCGCTCGTCACTCGCGACACAAGCCCATCACTGGCGCGGCAAACGGGCTTTACTCCCCGGGCTGACGAACGCCCACCGTGAGGAGCAGGTTGCCGTACAGGCGCTGCTCGCCCGTCGCGACAATGATGCCCACGTTCTCGTCACGCGCGGCATCGTAGAAGTCCCAGCGGGAAATTTCACCGAACTCGACACCGGGCAGAGCCGCACGGAACTCGTCGTGGATCGGGATCTCCACCGGCTCAGCGTCGGGCGCGGGGGTCATGATCTCGGCGCGCTCGATCGGAATCGTGCGCTTGAGGACGTCGAGGACCTGGCTGACATCCAGCAGACCCGGAGCCAGGTTGAGGGAAATGAGTTCGCAGCGCGGGTTCACACCCGTCGTGTGCGGGTAGTTCGCGTCAGCCAGCAGGATCTTCGAGCCGTGGCCGGCGGCCGCCAGCGCGCGCAGGAACTGCGGGTGAGTCATCGGACCATAGAGCATGAACGTGCCTTTCTTACAGGTGTGAACTGGCCCGGATGACCAGCTCGGGGTCGAGAACAATGTCTTGAGAGGGTCCCCCGCCCATGAGCGAACGCACGAGGCGCACCGCGGTGCGCCCGAGGCGGTCGAAGGGCTGGTGGATCGTCGTGAGCGGGGGCGCGTAGGAGTCCGCACCGTCGATGTCGTCGAAGCCGACCACGCGCACGTCGCGTGGGACCACTCCCCCGCGCTCGTAGATGTAGCGCATTGCGCCCAGGGCCAGCTGATCGTTCGCTGTCTGCACGCCCTCGGGCAGTCGCCCAGCCGCACGCATCACGTCGTAACCGTCGCGCGAGTCCCACGAGTCGGGCTGAAGCACCACGGGTTCAATACCGTACCCCTCGCACGCCTGCTCGTAGCCCAGTCGGCGCATCTGCGCGTCCGACCAGCCGGTGGGACCACAGATGTGAACGACGTCGGTGAGCCCCTGGGCGAGCAAATGCTCCGTGGCCAGGCGCGCCCCACGCACGTTGTCGACGGCGACCGTCGAGATGCCGTCGAGTCCCTTTTCGCTCGTCAGAACGAGGACGGTCGGGAATCGCTTGCCCGCCTCGATCGCGACGTCGATCGTCGGATCCTGGCCCCCCAGGATGATGACACCATCGACGTCGAAGGGAGCGAAGTCGTTACGCAGCTGCCCATCCGGCCCGTACGCGTAGGACAGGGACACGTGGTACCCGGCCTGCGACGAGGCGTTGAGGATTGACAGCAGCACGCGCCCGTGTCCGTGGAACATGGGGGCGGCCAGCACGACCTGCAGGACGTTCGTGCGCTTGGCCGCGAGCGCGCGCGCCGCGTAGTTGGGCACGTAGCCCAGCTCGTCGACCAGCTTGGAAATCCTCGCCCGCGTCTTTTCTGAGACCTCGGGATCCCCGCGGACGACGCGCGAGACCGTGTTCGTTGAGACGCCCGCGCGCCGCGCGATGTCGGCCAGGGAGACTTTCTTAGCCGCGGGTCGGGACGTGGACATGGGTGGCTGCGCTGGCTGCGATGACGGAGGCGCGGTCTTCCTCGGCGAGAGCACCGATGGTTTCGAGCTGCGCCAGGAGAGAACCAAAGGTCGAGGCCTCGATGGGGCCACGCACGACGGTGACACCCGAGATCTGGGCGGTCAGGTCGCACAGCAGGCGGTTACGCGCGCCGCCACCCACGAGGTTGAGCTGGTCGGGGGCCCTCCCCGTGGCCTCGGTGAGCTCACCGATCGCGCGTGCGTAGCGACGGGCGAAGGACTCGATGATGACGCGCACGTACCCGGCCATGGAGTCGGGACGAGCCGCACCCTGGGCATCCAGGGCCTCGTCGATCTTGCGCTGCATGTCGCCGGGGGTGGCGAACGCTTCCTCGTCGGGATCGAAGGTGCCCGAGGCGGCGGGCAGCTCGCGGGCCTGGGCGACCAGCTCGTCGGTGTCGGTGGGCGTGCCCTCGCGCTCCCACTGGCGCTGGATTTCCTGAAGGATCCACATGCCGGTGATGTTGAAGAGGGGACGCACTCCCCCATCGGTGCGGCCTTCGTTCGTAATGCCGAGGTTGAAGGCCGCGTCGCTCATGAGGGGCTTGTCCTCGATGGCACCCAGGACCGACCAGGAGCCGCAGGACAGGAAGTAGGCGCGCTTGCCCTCCTCGATGGGCAGGCCGTGGACCGCGCACGCGGAGTCATGGGCACCACCGCGCACGACGGTGAGGGTCTCGAGGCCGGGGACCGTGCAGGGGCCGACGACGGTGCGGTCTGCGGCCAGCTCGCCGAACCAGCCGCGCGGGATACCGAGACGGTTGAAAACCTCGTCGTTAAAGTCGCCGCCACCCGGGGTCAGCAAGCCGGAGGTCGAGGCGATCGTACGCGACCAGCCGACGACACCGGTGAGACGGTACGCAAAGTAGTCGGGCAGGAAGAGGGCCGCCGCAACGCGCTGAGCGTCAGCTGGGTTTTCCTGCAGATAGGCGAACAGCTGATTCGCCGTGTTAATCGTCGCCGGCTGATTACCGGTCAGGTCAAAGAACTCGCGGTCGCCAATGCGCTCGCGGAAAGCATCCAGGGTGCGCGCGGTGCGCTCGTCACGGTAGGCGACGACATCGCCGACAAGCTCGCCATTCTCATCAAGGGGAGCCCAATCCACGCCCCACGTATCGATCGAGACGGCGCGGGCGTCGGGGAAGCGTTCGAGGGCCTTCTTCAAGCCGGTGATCGTCTCGGCCTCCATCGTGGCCACGTCCCACGTGAGGGTGCCGTCGTCCCGGCGGCGCGCCTCGTGCTTGAAACGGTGGATGTCCGTGACGTCCAGGCGGCCATCGCGTAGCGTTCCGGCGAGGACTCGTCCGGACGCGGATCCAAGGTCAACAGCAAGTACGGTGGTCATTGAAGGTCTCCTCCAGATACGCCCTGGGTCGGCGTGTCCCGTCGTTGGGTTCTCGTGCAGCTTTCCTCATCGGCGAGGCCGGGGCTGCGTCCCGGGAAAAGACCCCCGAGGGGGTGGCCCGGTCGGGCCCGGGGAGAGAGGACACCCGAGCCCGACCGGGAGTTGCATCAGCGGTACATCGGACCGAAGGTGTCGCAGGCGCGGAAGTCCGCGGCCTCGAGGGACTCGGTGCCGAACAGCGACCACGCCTTGGGACGGAAGATCCGCTCCTCGGGGACGTTGTGCATGTTGACCGGGATGCGCAGCATCGAGGCCAGCGTGATGAGCTGACCGCCGATGTGGCCGTAGGAGATCGCGCCGTGGTTAGCGCCCCAGTTGTTCATCACGTCGTAGACGCTCTTGAACGCACCCTCACCCGTCAGGTTCGGGACGAACCAGGTGGTGGGCCACTCGATGTTGGTGCGCTCTTCGATGGTGAAGGCGACCTCGTCGGGCAGCTCAACCGTGTAGCCCTCGGCGATCTGCAGGACCGGTCCAAGGCCGCGCACCAGGTTGAGGCGGCACATCGTCACGGGCATCTCGCCGGAGGTGCGGAAGTGGGTCGAGAAGCCGCCGCCACGGAAGTAGCCGGTCGAGGCCGGGTGGAAGGTCGTGGCCTCGAGCGTGGCGTCGCGGTCTTCCTCGGTCAGCTCGTACCAGGGCTTGATGACGTTCTTGCCGTCGCGCACAGCCTTGCCGGCGCCGTCCAGCGTGGTCGAGCCGGAGTTACGCAGGTCGAGCAGACCGGCGGCAGCGCGGCCCTCGGGCTTCCAACCGGTGGCCTTCTCGATGGACTCGGGGCTCCAGTAGGTGCGCACGTCGGAGAAGATCTGCGGCGTGTTGGTCAGCAGGTAGCCGAACAGCATCGAGGCGCCGTTGAGTGAGTCGTTCTCGGTGGCCACGACGGAAGGCTGGCGAATGCCAGTCCAGTCGAAGTTCGTGTTGAGGATGGTCTCCAGAACGTCGCCGTTGGGGAAGTGGTCCGTCCACTGGCGCTGGCCCTGGAAGCCTGCCGCGATGGCGCCGTGGCCGCCGGCCTCTTCCTCAAAGCCCAGCTCGGCCAGACGCGGGTTGCCGTGCATGAGGTCGCGGGCGATGAGCGTCATCTTGGTGACGAACTTCCACCAGTCCTCGTGCTTCTCCGGGTACTGCCACTCCGGCGGGTTCCAATCCTTGCCCTGCTTGAAGTTCTCGCGGATCCACTGGTACGCCTTCTCGTACTCCTCGGGATCGTAGATGCCCTCATCGATACGGCGGGTGAACTCGGACATGTCGATGTACTCGTTGCGCATGCCGAGGTAGGAGCCGAAGAAGTCGGGGTTGACGACAGAGCCGGCAATACCCATGGACACGGAGCCCATGGACAGGTAGGCCTCGCCCTTCATCTGCGCAACGGCCAGACCGGCGGTCGCGTAGTCGAGGAGGCGGGTGCGCACGTCCTCGGGGATGGAGGTGTCGTCAGCGTCCTGCACGTGCTCGCCGTAGATGCCGAAGGCGGGGATACCGATCTGGGCGTGGCCTGCCAGGGCGGCGGCGAGGTACACGGCGCCGGGGCGCTCAGTGCCGTTGAAGCCCCAGATGGCGTGCGGCATCGCGGGGTCCATGTCGGTGGTCTCCGTGCCGTAGCACCAGCAGGGGGTGACCGTCACGGTCAGGCCGACATTGTTCTCGCGGAACTTGGCGGCGCAAGCCTGGGCCTCGTGGACGCGACCGATCGTGGTGTCAGCGATGACGACCTCGACGGGGGCGCCGTCCGGGTAACGCAGGTTGGAGGTGAAAAGCTCGGCAACGGACTTCGCCATGTTCATGGTCTGCTCTTCGAGCGACTCACGAACGCCCTTACGGCGGCCGTCAATAGTGGGGCGGATTCCGATGCGGGGGTGGTTTGTCATTATTCCTTCATCCCTCATGATGACGTCGATGTCGGAGCGCGGGGGCGCTCGCCCCCTCGGATCCTGTGAATAAAAAGGTGCCGGGCCCGCGGGTCCCACCCCACCGGCGTGGAGCGGGACCCGCGGCGGGCCACCGAGTCAGTTTGTCACTGACCCGGCCCCGGCCTCGTGCCCGATGGAACTATCGGCTCACTCGTACAGGTTCGCCTTGATCTCGGGGTTGTCGATGTTGGTCTTGTCGTACCACGCGAAGCCCGAGTCGATGACCTTGGGCAGCTCGCCCTTGTTGATGGCGACGACGGCAGCCTTGACCGTGTAGTAGCCGATCTTGACGGGCGACTGGGTCACGGCGCCAGCCTCGGTGCCGGCCTTGATGGCGTCAATCTGGGTCTTGCCCGAGTCGAAGCCCACGACGGTGACATCCTTGCCGGTCTCCTGCGAGCCCTGGACGATACCGGAGGCGGCGGCCTCGTTGGAGCCGTACATGCCGACGATGTCGTCGTTCGCCTGGATGATGGCCTTGGAGGTGTCGGCGGCCTTGGTGACCTCACCGGCGATCTGCTCGTCGAGGAGCTTCAGGTCGGCGGGAGCGTTGGCCTTGAAGTACTCCTTGAAGCCCTCGCAGCGCTGCTTGCCCGTGGTGGAGGTCGAGTCGTGGCAGACCATGCCGACCGAGCCCTTCTTGCCCTTGAGCAGCTCGATCATGTGCTTGGCGGCCTCAGCGGCGGCGGCCTTGTTGTCCGTCTGAACGGTGGTGACGGGGATGTCGGACTCAACACCGGAGTCGAAGGCGACGACCGGGATGCCCTGCTTGTTGATCTCGTCGAGCAGGTCGGCGGCAGCCTTGGAGTCGAGGGCGGCGAAGCCGATGGCGGCCGGGCCGGAGTCCAGAGCGGACTTCAGCTGGTCGGTCTGCTCGGTCACCTTGGTCTCATCCTGCGGGCCGACGAACTTGACCTGGTAGCCCAGCTCCTCGCCAGCCTGCTCGGCGCCTTCCTTCACGGCCTGCCAGAAGCGGTGCTGGAAGCCCTTGGAGACGAGGTAGATGGTCTTGGTGCCGTCGCCCTTGACCGCGGCCTTCTCCCAATCCTGAGCGTTGGCGGAGGTGTCGACCTTGGTCGCACCCGAGGAGTCACCGGTCTTGGTGTCAGTCGCGGGAGCGGAGGAGTCCGACGAGGTCGTGCAGGCAGCCAGGCCCAGGGCCATGGAACCGACAGCGGCGGCGGCGAAGATACGTCCGATGGGGCGCATTGGTATTCCTTTCGTGGGGTGGCGGGGTCATTCCCGCCCTTGGGTGTGTGGACCGACGTCGGTCCACCATGGGTGAATTGAATGGGTAAGAATCAGGCGGCGTTCTCGCGAACGCGGCGGATGTTGTCGATGACGACGGCGAGCAGCAGGACGATACCGGTGACGACGAACTGCCATTCGGCGGCGATACCCATCATCGTCAGGCCCTTCTTCAGGGTCTCCATGATGATCGCGCCAACCAGGGCGCCGGGGATCGAGGCGCGGCCACCCGACAGGGACGTACCACCGATGACGGCCGCGGCGATGACGTTGAGCTCCATGCCCACGCCCTCAGCGGGCTGGACCAGGCCACCACGCGAGGAGTAGAGGACCGCACCGATGGCCATGAAGGCACCCGCGACGACGTAGATGATGATCTTCCACAGGCGGACGTTGACGCCGGAGAGGCGGGTGGCCTCCTCGTTGGAGCCGATCGCCAGCGAGTAGCGGCCGAGCAGCGTCTTGTTCATGAGGAAGGTCGCCAGGACCGTGAGGACCACGAAGATCAGGACGGCGTTGGCCACACCGGGGATGATCTCGCCACGCGCAATGGCCTTGTAGCCCGTGTTCGCGATCGTGATGGAGGCCTTGTCCGAGATGATCAGCGCGAGGCCTCGGGCGACCATCATCATCGCAAGCGTTGCGATGAAGGGCGGCAGACCCAGGATCGAGACGTTCAGGCCATTGACCAGGCCAATCGCCATGCCGACCAGCAGCGTCAGGATCAGGCCAGCGCCCAGAGGCAGGTTCATCTTGTCGCCCGCCAGGAAGACACCGGCCATCACCGCGACGAGGCTCATGCCCGTACCGACGGAGAGGTCAATGCCGGAGGTCGCGATGACGAAGGTCGCACCCAGGGCCATGACGCCCGTGTAGGCCGACTGCAGGACGATGTCCAGGTAGATGGTCGGCTTCGCAAAGCCGTTGGCTGCAATGCTGAAGAACAGCAGGATGACGAACAGAGCAACCGTGACGAGCATCAGCTGCATGTTGTTCTTCAGGAAGGTCTTGACAGGCGACGGCGCCTCCAGGCCCTTGTTGTCGACGACGGTGCTCACGCGACTTCTCCGTTCGCTTCTTCCTGGCCGACGGTGGCCAGTTCCATGATGTTTTCTTGGGTGGCTTCCTCGTTGTTGAGGGTGCCAATGATGCGGCCATGGGCCATGACGGCGATGCGGTTGGCCAGGCGCAGAACCTCGGGCAGCTCCGAGGAGATCACGATGATGGCCTTGCCCTGCTTCGCCAGATCCTCGAGCAGCGTGTAAATCTCATCCTTCGCGCCCACGTCGATGCCGCGCGTCGGCTCGTCGAAGATCAGGATGTCAGTGTCACGTTCCAGCCACTTGGCCACGACGACCTTCTGCTGGTTACCGCCCGAGAGGCTGCGCAGCTCAACGTCCACGGAGGGGGTGCGGGTACGCAGCTTCTTCACGTAGTCCTGGGCGACGTTGCGCAGCTTCTTCGTTGCGACGACGGTCGCGGTGGTGAAGTGGCTCATCGCGGCCAGGCCCGTGTTGAAAGAGATGTCCTTGTCGAGGAGCAGGCCATACTGCTTGCGGTCCTCAGACAGGTAGCCGATGCCGTTCTTCACGGCGTCGTTCGCGCCCTTGATGGTGACCTTCTTGCCGTGGACGTAGATGTCGCCCTCGGTGTGGGGGTCGGCGCCGAACAGTGCTCGGGCGACCTCGGTGCGGCCGGCGCCAACCAGGCCCGCGAAGCCGAAGATCTCACCCTTCTTGACCTCGAAGGACACGTCGTGGACGGCCTTGACGGTCGAGAGGTGCTCGACGCGCAGGACGGCCTCGTCGGAGATCGGCTTGGTGGTGGGACGCGCGTCTGCGGGAACCTCGCGGCCGACCATCATCTTGACGACCTCGCTCATCGGGGTCGAGGCCGTATCCACCGTGCCGATGTACTTGCCATCGCGCAGAACCGAGATGCGGTTGGTGAGCTCGGTGAGCTCGGGCATGCGGTGCGTGATGAAGATCAGGCCGGTCGTGGGGCACACGAAGTCGCGCACCAGCTCGAAGAGAGACTCGGTCTCGGTCGTGGTCAGAGGAGCCGTGGGCTCGTCCATGACCAGGATCTTCGAATCGAAGGACAGCGCACGCGCGATTTCCACCATCTGCAGGCGCGCAACGGGCAGGTCGCGGCAGTAGGCGGTGGGGTCGATGTCCATGTTGAGGCGCTCGAAGAGCTCGCGCGCATCACGAACCATCTTGCGGTCGTCAACGTAGCCAAACTTGGACGTGCCGGGTCGACCGATGTACAGGTTCTGGGCGACGGTCAGGTCAGGAACAATGTTGAGTTCCTGGTGGATGATCGACAGGCCGAGGTCACGTGCGTGCTCCGGCGACTGGATGTCGACCTTCTCTCCCTGCAGCCAGATCTCGCCGCCCGGGTCGGACTTGTGGATACCGGTGAGCACCTTCATGAGCGTGGACTTGCCCGCTCCGTTCTCACCACAGAGACCCAAGACTTCACCGGGTCGAAGGTCGAGGTCCACGTCGGACAGCGCCTTCACGCCGGGGAACGTCTTTGAGATCCCCTTTAGCTCTAGTAAGTTCGTCACTTCTCACCCCTTGGGTACCAGTAACTTCTCTGTTTCTGGAGTTTTCTTCCCCGGCATCGTTAACGCTAACGGTCATCGTTCCGGAGAATCGCCCTCTTCGGCGTCTCCTTTAGAGTAGAGCATCACAGGGGTCTACGCGACCCAAATCGAAAAACGCGTAACCAAATCGTAATCAAATATCAGCGAGCGTCAGCCTGACAATTCCGCAGCATTCTGCAGATTCTCAATGACCGTTCGTGCGACAGCGTCGAGCCATTCCTGCTCCACAACGCACTGCTTGAGATGAAGTTTTCCCCGCTCCAGATCGTGAGGCATCCCCTCTTTCTCCCACTCTGAAAATCCCTCACCGCGAATAGTTGTCGGAAAAGTTCCGTGAACGTTCACGACGCGCCACCACGGGACTCCACCGCCCCAGTCATGCATGATCCGCCCCACAACGCGCGGACCGGTACCGACCGCCCGCGCGATCATGCCGTACGTCGCCGCACGCCCCTCTGGGATTTCCTCCACAACCCGCAGGACGGCTTCAACGAGTTCTTCCCTCACAGCTCGATCATCCTCTCGACCGCCCGCAGCACCTCACGAGGATCGATTGGCACCACCGCGAGATCCGTGTCCGCCAGCGGCTCAGGTTCATCTCCAAGCAGCCCGGATACCCCGGGGCCGACACCACTGACGGGCTTGCCCGGCGTCGCCACCGTGCCGCTCCCCTCGCTCAGGCCAGCGAGCCCGCTCGGGCGGCCACGGCCTCGTCGAGCGGCCTCAGTCGGCTCCTCCTCGCCTGCCCGAGCCGGAGCCTCGTCCCCCGCCCCGCGCGGTGCCCACCGCACGTCGTCGGACTCCCGCGAGAACGCGTCGCCCACCTGGTAAGTGACGCCAGCGCAATCCAGGACGCGCAAATGCGCGCAAGGTTCCTTCCACGCACTCTCGGCACGTGAGACCACGAAAGCAAACGCATGATAGTCCCCCGCACGCAACGCATCTGCGACGGGCGAACCCTCGGGCGCGACGCCAGAGATTCCGCGCAGGACGCGGAACGTGTTCCACAGCGGCTTCTCCCCCAGCTCCATCGCCTCGGCAGGCAGCCAGCGCAGGCCATCCACCGCACCCTTGCGCGGGCCGAGGCGCGTGAACCCGCGAACAAAACCAACGATCTCGCTGGGGAGGATCTCGTCAACTTTCACGACGCGCGTGCGATGCAGCTCCACGAGCGCACGGTCCCCGCTCAGCCACACGCGCATGAGACGGGGCTTCTGCGCAGCCTTCGAGTGCAGCGCCCACACGTCGAGGCGTATCTTCGCCCACGAGGTCGGGGCCAGCTCGCGCCTCGGCTGAGCCACGTCGTTGGATGCTTCCAGCATCGCCCGGTAGCTGCTCTTGTCGAGCATAACCTTTCCCAGCTGACTGTCATGGAAACGCCGGGGAAAGGAGGCTCCCTGCTCCGGACTCCCCCAGATGCTCGCGGCCGTCACGAGGCGGTCAGCGTCGCCACTCCCCCGGGGCCAATCCAGCCACTCCCGCCAACGATCCCCGAATGCCGCGTAGCACTCTCGCATGCGCTTCTCACGCTCGGCCGCACTCTCTCTGGGGGCGACGGGCCCGCGCTTCTTCTTGCGCGGCTTTCTCACGGCCTTGACGATCACCTCAATAACCGTGGCAGCAACGAACGCGATGACCAGCACGTGGTAGGCGTGATCAGCGATAGCCTGCATCTACCCGCTCCTCCCCGATCAACAAAAAGCCCCGAGTTCATGAGAACTCGGGGCATCTGCTCCTGCGACTGGATTCGAACCAGTAACCGTCCGATTAACAGTCGGATGCTCTGCCGTTGAGCTACGCAGGATTGCGACAAGAGAAGATAGTAGCAGAGACTATTCGGAACTGGCAAGCCAGAGTGGCTTCAAAGCGTATGCTGCGCGTCACTGATATCGAGTTCAGCGTCGGGTGCACTCACCCCCACGTCGGATTCTCGAGGTTAATTCCCTGACGCCTCGCAGCCGACTCAATCGCATCGGCAAGCCACTGCGCGAAGCCAACATACTGTGAGTCGTAGTGAGCCCGGAATCGCTCGTCATGGATGTACCCGCGAGACATGATGTAGTGCTTGGCAGGCGTGACCGGAAAGAACTCACTGAGGGCTTCTCTGTGCTCCTCGACGAGGCTTTCCGCTTCCTTGCTATCCGGAGCTACGCCGTCACGGATCGCATCGATCATCCTGCTTTCGATGTCATGGAATCGCTCGGCACTGTCACGCCAGTCGGCGGTTTGCCACGACGCAGTGCGCTCTCGCGATTCACGCCAGTCGTCAGTGTCACCATAACGGTCTTCGGCCTCGCTCTGGTGCGCCGCAAAGTCGGCCTCCCCCAAGATCTCCCCGATTTCTTCCACAGTGAGCTCGTTGTCATTCATTGCATCCTCCAACAGTATGTCTAACGCTTCTATCATTGCGTCCGTCTCGCGACGATGAGCAAGAAGGCTCTCTCGTTGCCTCGTGAGGTGTTCGATCTCAGAGTCTCCACAGTCGAGGAGGGCCTTGATGTCCATCAGCTTCATCCCCGTCGCCCGGTAGACGACAATCCTCTGGACACGCACGCAGTCCTCGCGCGAATAGAGCCGGTAGTTCGACCAGCTCCGCGCGGTGGGAGCGAGGAGCCCCTGCGCCTCCCAGTGGCGCAGCGTTCGCACCGTCAGCGAGAATCGCTCGGCGACCTCTCCTACCGTGTAGAGGGTGGTGTCGTTGCTCATGACATCGATTCTGCCCCCTGACGCCGCGTCATGGTCAAACGAAAGACCGTTTCCATGTCGCGGTCACGCGGAACAGGACACTGGCATTAGTGCATATCAGGCCCGTCGCGCGAAAAAACTCGCCCAACACCAGACCCATCTGGGCCCTCGCGCGAAAGAACTCGCCCAACACCAGACCCATCTGGGCCCTCGCGCGAAAGAACTCGCCCAACACCAGGCCCATCAGGGCCCTCGCGCAAAAGAACTCGCCCAACACGCCATAAACCGCGATTTTTAGGCCATTTTTCCCTCGCTGGGCGAACTTTTTCGCGTTTGTGTTCACGTCAGATCGCACAGGACGAACTTTTTCGCGCCCAGAGCACAGGGACGTCATAACTGTGAAACCAACGGCATCACTAAACGCCCGCCCCGGTACAAAACTCTCCCAACAACCACCGTCGCACACCCATCCCGGTACAAAACCCTCCCCACAACCACCGTCGCACACCCTTCCCGGTACAAAACCCTCCCAGAGCGCGAATAAACGGCTGTTTTTGCCCAAAATGCATCAGCAGGGAGAATTTTGTACCGCTCGCAGAGCACAGAAGCCGAGCAGGGAGAATTTTGTACCGGCCATCGCGAGCTCACCCCGCCAACACCGATAGCAAGCCAAAGCCCCACCCCTCCTGAGGGGCACGGGGTGACACTAACATGGTTGACGATCCGGATAGGTTACGACGATGCGGATAGGTTAATAAGCTATCCGGATGCTCATAACCTATCCAGATAGCAACAACCTATCCGTATGCGCAGCATGCGAAGAAGCCGTTGCACGAGGCTCCACTGCCCCCGAGTGACGACGGTGACACATACCAGAAATTCCGCATGCAATTCGATTGCATGAACTTTCAACAAAGCCCAGAAACGTTGCAATTCCAACGATGCCAATTCAAATACTGAAATAGTCACAGGGGAATTGCATGCGAAAGTGCTAGACGCACAATAGCCGCATCGACCAGGCTGCGGTGCCCGTGGGCGGCAGCAGGGCCTGGCTGTGGCGCCCGTGGGCGGCAGCAGGGCCTGGCCGTGGCGCCCGTGGGCGGTGGCAGAGCCTGGGCGACACCAAATCCGCACGTAATTTCCCTCGGTCACTTTTGAAGACAGCCCAGAAACGCTCCAATTCCAACGATGCCAATTCAAATACTGAAATAGTCACCGGGGAATTACGTGCGAAATTACTGAGCAGCAGGCAAGACGGTGCAACACACAGCAGAACAAGCCGCACCGCCGGTGTGGAGGCGCCGGAGGGCCGGAGGGCCGGGCTGCGGTGTCCGTGGGCGGCGGCGGGGCCTGGCCGGGCTGCGGTGCCCGTGGGCGGTGGCGGGGCCTGGCCGGACAACGAGTCGACGCGCCGAGCGAAGCTCGCGGCGCGGACGGCTCGCGGGCGGGCCGCCGCCGGCGGGCACATCAAGCAGCCCGGCCCAACGAGCCAGACAACACGGTGCCCGGAACAGCAGCGACGCCACAAGCAACACAACGCACGCCCAGACATGCGTCAAACCCCGCCCCGCAGATGCGGGACGGGGTTTCGCCCACCCAGTCGGGTGGAAGAGTCTGAACGATTCAGACGGGGAAAGTCACTTAAGGGTGACCTTGCCGCCGGCCTCTTCGATCTCAGCCTTGGCCTTCTCGGCGTCTTCCTTCTTCGCGGCGGGGAAGATGGTGGAGGGCGCGGAGTCAACCAGGTCCTTGGCTTCCTTGAGGCCCAGGCCGGCCAGGTTCTTGACGACCTTGACGACGGCGATCTTCTTGTCACCGGCGGACTCGAGGACGACCTCGAACTCGTCCTTCTCTTCGGCGGCGGGGGCGTCGGCAGCCGGGGCGGCAACGGCGACGGCTGCGGGGGCAGCGGCCTCAACGTCGAAGGTCTCCTCGAAGAGCTTCACGAAGTCGGAGAGCTCGATGAGGGTCATTTCCTTGAAAGCTGCGATGAGCTCGTCATTGGAGAGCTTAGCCATGAGTGGCATCCTTCCTAATTGGCCTGCACGAGTGCAGATTGTTGGTTTGTTTCACGCAGCCAGGGTGGCGGCGTGGAACAGGGCCTGTCTCGTCAGGCCGCCTCGCCCTGCTGCTTTTCGCGCAGAGCATCGATGGTGCGCACTGCCTTGACGGGCAGAGCGTTGAATGCGAACGCCGCCTGACCAATCTTGGCCTTGAGGACGCCTGCGGCCTTGGCCAGCAGGACCTCGCGGGACTCGAGATCGGCAAGCTTCTTGACACCCTCGGCGCTCAGCTGAGCACCGTCCATCGCGCCAGACTTCAGCACGAGGGCGGGGTTGTCCTTAGCAAAATCACGCAGGGTCTTGGCGGCCTCGACGGGCTCGCCGGAGACGAATGCGATGGCGGTGGGGCCCTTCAGGTCCTCAGCCAGGAAGTCGAGACCGACCTCCTTGGCCGCCAGGCGCGCAAGCGTGTTCTTTGCCACGGCGTAGGTCGCGTTCTCGCCCAGGCCGCGACGCAGCTGCTTGAGCTGGCCGACGGTCAGGCCGCGGTACTCGGTCAGCAGGACAGCGTCGGCTGCGCGGAAGCGCTCCACGAGCTCGGCAACTGCTGCCACCTTGTCGGACTTCGCCATGGTCCTCCTTCCAGATACGTGACCGCAGGTAAGAAAAAACCCGACACGCAGGATCGTGTCGGGCGTACGCTCGATTGCAGCACATGGCTGCTCACTCACCTGCGTTGGATTTTCCTCCACTAGCGTGGACACCAACGGTCTTCGGCACGGACCAGCTTAACAGGGCCACCGACAGCGCGCAAGCATGGCGGCGCGTTTCACAGACGAGGCCGGGGTTGCACCCTCCGGCGAGTGCCGCGCAGCCCACTTTCGCGCAGCTGCGAGTCACCCACCACGCTCTCATAGCTGCCGCGACGCCCAGGACTGGCGCACGCGCACATCTCAACGCACAACAACAGATAAGGCGGGTCCCCGCGCAGCCATGCTGCGCGGGGACCCGAATGCTTCGTCAGCGAGCTGAGCTCACTTCTCCAGCAGGTCCTTGACCTTGGTGACATCCAGCGGGATGCCGGGGCCCATCGTCGTGGCGACGGCGCCCTTGATCAGGTAACGGCCCTTCGCGGAGGTCGGCTTGAGACGCAGAACCTCATCCAGGACGGTCGCGTAGTTCTCGGTCAGCTGCTCGGCGGTGAAAGACGCCTTGCCGACGATGAACGCCAGGTTGCCGTGCTTGTCGACACGGAACTCGATACGACCACCCTTGATCTCCTTGACGGCCTTCGCGACGTCCATGGTCACGGTGCCCGTCTTGGGGTTCGGCATGAGGCCACGGGGGCCGAGGACGCGGCCGAGGCGGCCAACCTTGCCCATCAGGTCGGGGGTAGCAACGGCGACATCGAAGTCGGTGTAGCCCTTGGCAACCTTCTCGATGAGCTCGTCGCCGCCGACCTCGTCGGCGCCTGCGTCAATCGCTTCCTGAGCGCGCGGACCAACGGCGAAGACCAAGACCCGGGCGGTCTTGCCGGTGCCGTGCGGCAGGGAAACGGTGCCACGGACCATCTGGTCCGCCTGGCGGGGATCGACACCCAGTCGGAAAACGACCTCAACGGTCGAATCGAACTTGGTGACGGTGGTCTCCTTGGCCAGCTTCATGGCCTCGAAGGGGGTGTACAGCACGTCCGCGTGGACCTTCTCGGCCGCTGCGCGGTAGCTCTTGGAGCGCTTGGTCATTCTGCTTCTTCTCCTTGCAGTCGTGGGTGTCGGGCAGCGCCTGCCCTACCACGGGGGGGTTGGTTGAGGTCAGCCCTCGACGGTGATGCCCATGGAACGGGCGGTGCCGGCGATGATCTTGGCCGCGGCCTCGATGTCGTTGGCGTTGAGGTCAGCCATCTTGGACTGGCCGATCTCGCGAGCCTGATCCATCGTGATCGAACCAACCTTGACGGTGTTGGGGGTGCCGGAACCCTTCTGGATGCCAGCAGCCTTCTTGATGAGCTCGGCGGCGGGCGGCGTCTTGAGGACGAACGTGAAGGAACGATCCTCGTAGACGGTGATCTCAACGGGGATGATGTTTCCACGCTGCGACTCGGTGGCCGCGTTGTAAGCCTTGGTGAACTCGACGATGTTCACGCCGTGCTGGCCCAGAGCGGGGCCGACGGGCGGTGCGGGGGTTGCGGCGCCGGCTGCGATCTGAAGCTTGATCAGGCCGGTGACCTTCTTCTTCGGTGCCATGAATGCGGGTCTTTCTTCTGAAGTTCTGACCGACGGGTGCCGGTCAGGCGGAGCGTCGGGCACTGCTCACTGGGTTTCAGCGGGCATAGTGCGCCCTACGCACACAAAAGTGAATCATAACGCGATTCCGGGCTTGATCCCAAGTCCGGGTGCGTGATGTCACTGCTCGAGCTTCTCCACCTGGTCGAAGCCGAGCTCGAGCGGCGTCTCGCGCTCGAAGATGGTGACGAGGACCTTGAGCTTCTGAGTCTCGGGCATGATCTCGGAGATCGTGGCCGACATGGTCTCGAAAGGTCCGTCGGTGACGGTGACGATCTCGCCGACCTCGAACTGGGTCTGGACGACCTGGACGGGTGCGGGCTGATCCTTGGCGGCCTCGGCGGCTTCCTCGAGGACGTTGGGCGTCAGGAGCATGACGACCTCGTCGATCGAGAGCGGCACCGGGTTGTGCTGGTCGCCCACGAAGCCGGTGACGGCGGGGGTTTCCTTGACGACACGGTACGAGGCCTCGTTGAAGTCCATGCAGACGATCGCGTAGCCGGGGATGCGCACGTGACGCACGCGCTTCTTCGTGGTGCCGCGGTACTCCATGACGTACTCGTCCGGGACCTCGACGGCGAAGATGTAGTCTTCCATGTTCTGCGTGGTGATGCGCTGCTCTAGGTTCGCCTTCACCTTGCGCTCGTGGCCGGAGTAGGTGTGGATGACGTACCAGTCGCCGGGAGACATGTAGAGCTTGCGGCGCAGCTTGGCGATCGCTTCCTCTTCGGCCGAGGCAGGGGCCTCGTCGTCCGATTCGGTCTCCTTCTCGGCGACCTCCTCGGCCACCTCGTCGACGACTTCCTGGGCGGCTCCGTCGGCCAGCGCCTCGGCACTCTCCTGCTGGACCTCTTCCTGGTGCTCCTCGAAGGCCTGTTCCTCGGTGTAGTTTTCGTCGCTCACGACGTTTCCCTCCTGCAAATGGGGCCGGACCGTAGAAGAAACCCGCCTGCAGTATCCTGCGGGCGGGTTCGTCGGTCTCAGCCGAAGATCAATGCACTTAGCTTACCGAATCCGAAGTCGAGTAGGCCAGCGAAAAGCATGATTGCGGCGACAAACACAACGACAACAACGAAGTATGTCCAGGTTTCGGATCCCGTCGGATACGTCACCTTCTTCATTTCGTCGATGACCTGCTTGAAGAAGAGCCAGATAGCGCCAAACAAACCGGGACGCTTGTTCTGTTCCTTGGTGGCGTCACCACGCTTGCGGGTAGCAGCGCTCTTAGTGCGATCTCGGCGCGAGGATTCAGCGTCCGAGGCAACACGATCGGCCATGGGAATCCTCCTACGAAATGATCAGCCTAATCCGCAGGGCAGGCGGGACTCGAACCCACAACCGCCGGTTTTGGAGACCGGTGCGCTACCAATTGCGCCACTGCCCTACGCAGGAAAACCTGCCTGACGAACATTAGTGGATCATGCGGCGCTTTGTCCACCCGAGAACCACGACCAAAGGTCGCGTGCCCCGAAATACCAGCCCCGACCTCGTAAATGAGAGGTAGCCCACGCACGCATCGTGTGCGCTCTCCGCCACACGCGCGCGCGACGTGGGACCATGGAGGGGTGACCAATACTCCTCGCACCCGTGTCTCTGATCGTTTCAACGCCATCACCCCGTCCGCGACCCTGGCCGTGGACGCGAAGGCCAAGGCCCTCAAGGCCGCCGGCCGCCCGGTAATCGGCTTCGGCGCCGGCGAACCCGACTTCGCCACGCCCGACTACATTGTCGAGGCCGCCGTCAAGGCCGCCCGCAACCCCGCGATGCACCGCTACACGCCCGCCGCCGGCCTGCCCGCGCTGCGCGAAGCCATCGCCGCCAAGACCCTGCGCGACTCCGGCTACGAGGTCTCCCCCGCCGACATCGTCGTCACCAACGGCGGCAAGCAGGCCGTCTTCCAGGCCTTCGCCGCGCTGCTGGGCCCCGGCGACGAAGCCATCCTGCCGACCCCCTACTGGACCACCTACCCCGAGGTCGTCAAGCTCGCCGGCGCGACCCCCGTCGAGGTCTTCGCGGGCGCCGACCAGGACTACAAGGTGAGCGTCGAACAGCTCGAGGCCGCGCGCACCCCTCGCACGAAGGTGCTGCTCATGTGCTCGCCGTCCAACCCGACGGGCAGCGTCTACACGCCCGAGGAACTGACCGCGATCGGCCAGTGGGCCCTCGAGCACGGCATCTGGGTCATTTCGGATGAGATCTACGAGCATCTGCTGTACGAGGACGCGCAGAGCGCGCACATCGTCAAGCTGGTGCCCGAGCTGGCCGACCAGGCCGTCATCCTCAACGGCGTGGCCAAAACCTACGCGATGACCGGCTGGCGAGTGGGCTGGATGATCGGCCCCTCCGACGTCATTAAGGCTGCGCTGTCCTTCCAGTCGCACCTGACCTCCAACGTCAACAACATCGCCCAGGAGGCCGCGCGCGCCGCCGTGTCCGGCTCCCTGGATGCCGTGAACGAGATGCGCGTCGCCTTCGACCGTCGCCGCCGCACGATCGTTGACATGCTGCGCCAGATCGACGGCTTCGACGTCCCCACCCCCAAGGGCGCGTTCTACGTCTACCCCTCCGTCGAGCGCCTGCTGGGTCGCGAGATCCGCGGCCGCGTCGCCAACACCTCGGGCGAGCTCGCCGACCTGATCCTCGACGAGGTCGAGGTCGCGGCTGTCCCCGGCGAGGCCTTCGGCCCCTCCGGCTTCCTGCGCTTCTCCTACGCGCTGTCCGACGACGACCTCGTCGAGGGCATCACCCGCGTGCAGGAGCTCTTCGCCTGATGCACGTCTCGTTCGAACGGACACAGCGGGAGGACCCCCTCGGAACAGTCCTCCTCGCCCACGGGTACGCGGAGCACTCCGGGCGCTACGCCCACCTGCGCTCCGCGCTCACCCGTGCCGGTTACGACGTCGCCTACTACGACCACGCGGGCCACGGGACCTCCGAGGGTCCCCGCGCCCGCGTGGACGTGGGCGCGCTCATCCGCGACTTCGGTGACGTGCGCCGGGCGGCCGTCGCCCACGCGCGCACGCCAGAGCTGTTCTTGTTCGGACACTCCATGGGCGGCATCATCGCGGCCGCCTCCACGATCCTCGACCCGACGCGGCTGCGCGGCACCGTCCTGTCCGCGCCCGCGCTGCGTCCCCTCCCCCATGTCTCCCCCTCCCAGGCGCGCAGGCTGGCGCCGATCGCGCGGCTGCGCCCCGGCCTCGTCGTGGCGAAGGGCGCGTCCGACATGGAGGTGTCTCCCCTGTCGCGCGACCCGCAGGTCCAGCGCGACTTCGATGCCGACCCGCTCACCTACAAGGGCGGCGTGCCGATCCTGACGGGCGCGACCATGATCATCCAGGGCGACGAGGTGATCGCCCGCGCCGGGCGCCTGGCCTCACCGACGCTCGTCATGCACGGGTCCGGCGACCTGATGGCGGACCTGCGCGGTTCGCGCGAGCTCGTGCGCGGGGCGCGCGCGGCGCACCCGGACGCCGACATCCACCTGCGTATCGTCGACGGCGCCTACCACGAGCTCCTCAACGAGCCCGAGGGCCCCGGCCTGATTCGCGACATCATCATCTGGCTCGGGGAGCACTAGGCCGTGGACGCGCCCTCCGTCCCCAACCTGACGGCCCCACGCCCCACCCCACCGGGCAGGCGCGACCTCGCGACCCTGCCCAAAGCGCACCTGCACCTGCACTTCACGGGCGCGATGCGGCCCACCACGATGGTGGACATGGCGCGCGCGCAGGGCGTTCGTCTGCCCCCTCACCTGCTGCACATCGACGCGGCCTCCATGCCGGCCGACGGGCGCGGGTGGTTCCGTTTCCAGCGCGCTTACGACTCCGCGCGTCACCTCGTGCGCTCCGAGGCCGCGATGCGCCGCCTCATCCGCGAGGCCGCCGAGGACGACGCCGCCGAGGGCTCGGTGCGCATGGAGATCCAGGCCGACCCCACGAGCTACGCACCCTACGTCGGCGGCATCACCCCGGCGCTTGAGATCATCATCGACGAGGCCCGAGCGGCCTCGCGGGACACCGGCGTCGACATCGGCGTGATCGTCGCGGCGTCGCGCATGAAGCACCCGCTGGACGCGCGCACGCTCGCGCGCCTGGCCGCGTCGTTTGCCGGGGATGGTCCCGGCAACGTCGTGGCTTTCGGCCTGTCGAACGACGAGCGCGTGGGGTCCACGGCGTCGTTTGCTCCGGCGTTCCGCATCGCGCGCCGCGCCGGTCTCGTGGGTGTTCCGCACGGCGGCGAGCTCCTGGGCCCCTCCTCCGTGCGCGAGGTTGTGTCCGCTCTGGCGCCCGCCCGCCTCGGACACGGGGTGCGCACCAGCGAGGATCCTGCGCTGCTGCGCGCCGTCGTTGACGCGGGCATCGCTCTGGAGGTCTGCCCGACGTCAAACGTGCACCTGGGCGTGTACACGGATTTCTCGCAGGTGCCGCTGCCGATTCTGTTGTCTGCCGGGGCTACCGTGGCGCTGGCTGCCGACGACCCGCTGCTCTTCCGCTCGCGCCTGGTCGCCCAGTACGAGGTTGCGCGCGACGTGTTCGGGCTGTCCGACCAGGCCCTGGCCGACTTGGCGCGCTCCTCTATCGACGCGTCCCTGGCCTCACCCTCGCGCAAGGCGGCCTGGAAGGCCGACATCGACGCCTGGCTGGCGGTAGAGCCCGTGGCGTAGGTCCCGGGCGCGAGGCTGCATCCGCGCAGCAGCTGTTTCTCACCGCCCTCACGATTCGGCACGTTTACCCCTAAATGTCGCACGTAATTCCCATATCAACTTTTTAAACTTTGAAATCGGATCGTTGATATTCCGCGGTTTTCAAGGCGTGATCCAGGAAACACGTTGGGGAATTACGTGCGAAATGTGGGGAGGTACAAGCCTTGGCGAACGGCAGCTCACATACGGATAGGTTATGAAGATATGGATAGGTTATGAAGATATGGATAGGTTATGAAGATATGGATAGGTTATGAAGATATGGATAGGTTATTAAGCTATCCGGATGCGCATAACCTATCCGCATCGTGACAACCTATCCGGATAGCGGAAACCTATCCGCGTAACGGATCCGCGAGCGCAGGCGCGCACTTCATTGACGACGACACCTCCCCGCTCATCCACGAACTATCAGCGAGCGCAAGACCAGCACAGTTCTCCCACAATCTCGCATGCAATTCCCCCACGCCTTTTTCAAACTTTGAATTCAGAACATTGATATTCTGCGGTTTTCAGGGCGTGTCTCCGGACACCCGACGGGGAATTGCATGCGGAATTTGGGAAGCCCTCTCTCAGTCCGGTTGTTTCTTTCCCATCCAACCGCCCGAGTCGGCCACCTCGGGACGACCACAGACCCCGGCCTCGCACCTACCGACGACCGCTTCACCAATAGTGCACGCGTGCACTATCATGAAGACATGAGCCGGTTTCATCGTGACGACGCGCCGTCCCTCGTGCGTGCTGCACGTCAGGACGCATCCCTCACACAGGCCGAGCTGGCGGGGATGACCGGGATGAGCCAGTCGACCCTCGCGCAGATCGAGTCCGGCAGGCGCGCAGTCTCCGCCGAACTGCTCGAACGCATCCTCCGCGCCGCCGACTACCGCCCCTCCGTGCCGCTCGCCCGCTACGCGCCTTCCATCAGCAGCTACGCCCAGGAACGAGGCCTGGGTTTCCTCCGCGTCTTCGGCTCGGTCGCCCGGGGCACGGACGGATTTGAGTCGGACATCGACCTGATCGGCACGCCCACCCGCGAGCTTTCGCTGTTCGAGTTGGCGGACATCGCCTCGTTCACGAGCGAACTCACCGGCTTCCCGACGGAGGTTCACGCGGATACACACGTGCCCGAAGCACTGCGAACTGCCGTTGACGAGGCCGTGGCACTATGAGCGAGCCTGCTCCCTTCACCCCTCGGCCGCGAGTGGCACGCAGACACGCGCCCAGTTTCGACGCTGAGAACTTCCTGCGCGAACTCGACGTCATCGCCCATCGCGTCGAACGGGTTGCCGCTGTCCCCGTCGAGGCCTTCAGCGCCGATTGCCCGGAGTATGACTCCGCTTGCATGGTGATCATCCGGCTGGCCGCGTTCCTGGAATGCGAAGAGTACGCACCCTACATGGATGCCCTGACCTCGCCTGAGAAGCGCGCCCTGCGCACGACCCGCAACATCGCGGCGCACTCGGGGTACCAGAACATGGACGACCAGCTCCTGTGGACGGCCGTCACCCGCAACGTGCCCGACATGATCGAGCGCCTGCGCGCCGCAGCCTCACGCGGATAGGTTATGAAGATGTGGATAGGTTATGAAGATATGGATAGGTTATTAAGCTATCCGGATGCGCATAACCTGTCCGGATCCTGACAACCTATCCGCATCGTAACAACCTATCCGTGAAACGGATCCGCGAGCGCAGAATCAGCGCAGTTCTCCCACAATCTCGCATGCAATTCCCCCGCACCTCTTTCAAACTTTGAATTCAGAACGTTGATATTCCGCGGTTTTCAGGGCATGCTTCAAGACGCCTGACGGGGAATTGCATGCGAAATGTGGGGAGGTCCCTCTACGGGTTCTCCGGAAAGATGCCGACAACGGGCGCGGCGCACAATGGCCAGGCGCACCCGCTACCAGGTGATGCCAACCGTGACCGGCTCGGGCACCAGGGTCACACCAAATGCCTCAAAGACCCGCTCGCGCACGGCGCGGGCCAGGGCCTCGATGTCGGCACCCGTCGCGCCTCCGCGATTCGTCAGGGCCAGCACGTGCTTGGTGGACAGGGACGCGCGCGGAGGATCCCCGGCCTCGGGCAGGTGGAAGCCCTTGCCGCAGCCCGCGTGATCGATGAGCCAGGCAGCGCTCGTCTTGACGAGGCCCTCCCCCGCGCTAAAGCGCGGCGCACCCTCGGGCAGAGAGGCGGCCGCGGCCTCTGGCAGGATTGGGTTGGTGAAGAAGGAACCGGCGCTCCACGTGTCGTGATCCTCCGCATCCAGGACCATGCCCTTGCCGCGGCGCAGATCCAGGACGGTGGAGCGGACCAGGGGCGCGTTGGCACGCGACCCGGCCTCGACGCCGAGGCGGCGGGCCAGCTCGGCGTACATGACAGGGGCGCTGAGGGGCGAGCGCTCGAGGCGGAAGTCCACGGACAGGACCACCCAGCGGCCGGTCGGCCCCCAGGGACGGTCGCCCAGGCCGGGCTCGCCAACGCTGCGCTTGATCGCCGAGGAGCGGTAGGCAAAGCCGAGGTCGGAGGGCAGCAGGCGCACGACGATGCCCGTCAGGCGGTCGTAGGCCTCGACGCTCTCGATGGTCTCGGAGACCTCATGGCCGTAGGCGCCCACGTTCTGCACCGGGGACGCGCCGACGGTTCCGGGGATGCCGGAGAGCGCCTCGACGCCGGAGAGCCCCGCAGACAGCGTCCAGGAGACGAACTCGTCCCAGACCGTGCCCGCACCGGCACGCACAACAACCGAACCGGCGGGGTCCTCGTGGATGACGGAGGCGACCTCACCGAAAGGCTGCACGTCGACGACCGTGCCCTCGAAGGGGGCGTCGGAGGCCAGCAGGTTTGACCCTCCACCCACGACGAGGAGCGGGCCGCCAGCGGCATCGGCCGCGGCGACAGCGTCCACCAGGGCATCGGAGGACGTGGCGGGCACGACGCGGGCGATGGGGCCGCCCACGCGCAGGGTCGTCAGATCAGCGAGGGTCGTCATGCCCCTAAGCCTAGTCGCCGAAGGCGAGGTCCGTGTGCTTCGTCCCGCGGCGGTCTGGCACCTGCCCGGCGAGGATGATCGCGAGGAGGACCGGCAGGGCCACGAAGGCCAGTGCTCGGTGGTAGCCGATGTGGTCGGCGATGAGGCCCAGGAGCGGCGGACCGATGAGGGCAGCGCCGTAGTTGACGGTCGAGAGCACGGAGACGCGCGCGGGCGTCATGACGGGGTCGACGGACAGCGCCGAGATGCCCAGGGGGAAGCCGAGGGCCGAGCCGACGCCCCACAGGGCGATGCCCGCAACCGCGAACAGGTGGTGCGGCGCGAAGGCCACGAGCAGCAGGCCCACGACCGCGCCGGTGAAGGTGATGCGCAGCAGCATGGGCGAGCCCAGGCGTGCCTCGAGACGCGGGGACGCGAAGCGCACGATCGTCATCATGAGCAGGAAGAACGCAAACGCCGCCGAGGCCGCCGCGGTCGAGTAGCCGTAGCCGTCCACCATGGACAGGTTGAGCCAGTCGTTCGCAGCACCCTCCATGAGGCCCGCGCTCATGACCATGAGGGCGATGAGCACGGTCTGCTTTTCGCGCCAGGCAACCCGGGTGAGGCCCTTCGCCTTGCGCTGCGAGGCCTCCTCCCCCTCACTCTTATCCTGCGCGGGCGCGAGGGCCGCGACCTCGTCCTTCGTCAGGTAGAAGCCGACGGCGGTCCCGCAGGCGAGAAGCTCGAGTGCAGCCAGTCCGAAGAGGTGGGCGCCGAGGGGCAGGCCGAGCTGGGAGGCGAGCGCGCCGAGGAGCGCGCCTCCCAGCATGCCGACCGCGTACATCGCCTGGATGACGGGGACGACGGTGCGGCGCACGGCCGCCTGCACGAGGCCGGCCTCGATGTTCATGGTCGCGCCCCACAGGCCGTTGCCAGCCGCGATCAGCACGAGGCCGGCGGTGGCCAGTGGGATCGAGACGTTGAGTGCGCCCATCCCCGCGCAGACGATGCCCAGAGCCCAGATGGCCACGCCAATGCGGCCCGAGGCCCGCGCGCCGATTGTGGTCACGATCGGGCCGGAGGTCGGCAGGGTCAGCAGAGAGCCGAGGGAGGCGATGAGCAGCATCGTGCCGATCGTCGCCGGTGTCAGCCCGAGGTTGTCGCGTACGTCGGGCAGGCGCGAGAGCCACGCTGACGTGCCGAAACCGAGGCACACGTAGACGACGCCTGTGGCGCGAAGGGCAGCGCGAGCACGCGAAGATGGGACAGACATGCTGGGTAATATACGCGCCGCCAGTTGCGAATGTAAGCGGGGGTGGGCAGGTGTTGATCACCCGCCCACCCCCGCTCAACAGGAACAGGAACTCAGCCCTCCACGGCGGCCTTAAACCAGGTCGTGATCGACGTGGGGTGCGTGATCGCGGTGCCGACAATGACGGCGAAGGCGCCGGCCTCGATGGCCGCGGCAGCCTGCTCGGGTGTGTGGACGCGGCCCTCGCAGATCACGGGCACATCCGGGAACGCGGCGACGACCTCGCGCAGCAGCTCCAGGTCGGGTCCGTCGGTCTTGACGCGATCGCCGGTGTAGCCCGCCAGGGTCGTGGAGACGATGTCCACGCCGGCATCGACGGCGCGCTGGGCATCCTCGAAGGAACCGCAGTCAGCCATGACGAGGGTGCCGTCCTCGCGCAGAGCCGCGACGGTCTCGGCGAAGCTCAGGCCGTCCAGGCGCGGGCGGCCCGTCGCGTCCAGGGCGACGATGTCGGAGCCGGCCATGACGCAGGCGCGGGCGTGACGCAGCGAGGGGGTGATGTACACGCCCTCGTGGCCTTCCTTCCACAGGCCGATCACGGGCACGTCGACGCGGCCCTTGATCGCGGAAATATCGGACAGGCCCTGGCAGCGGATGGCGGCGGCGCCACCGATCTCGGCGGCGCGGGCGATCTGTGCCATCGTCTCGGGGTGGCGCATGGGCTCGCCCGGGTACGCCTGGACGGAGACGATGAGCTTGCCCTTCAGGTTTGCGATAAGCGGGTGCATGGTGAACTCCTATGAGTGCAGGAAGAAGGAAACGGCTCCGAGCAGCGGCGCGTCGCCGCCGAGGGAACCAACGAGAATGGGGGTGGCGGCGACGGGCGTCATCGCGGAGGCCGCGAAGCCATCGCGCAGGGCGTCCCACCAGATGTCCCCGGAGCGGGTCATGGACCCGGAGAGGATAACGACGGCCGGGTCCACGCAGTTGACCAACGAGGCCGTGGCCTCGCCAAGCGCGTACGCGGAGCGGGAGAAGCAGGCGGCTGCCAGGGCGTTGCCTGATTCGGCGAGCTCTTGCAGAGCGCGCCCGCCGTCCACCTCGGGGTCGGACTCGCCGCGCAGCGAGTCGTACCAGGCGGTGATGCCCGATCCCGAGCAGAAGGACTCGATGTGGCCCTTGCGGCCGCACGAGCACGTCATGTCGGGGGCGAAGTGGTGGTGGATGTGGCCCACGTGTCCGGCGATGCCGCGCGACCCGAAGGAGACCTGGCGGTCTTCGACGAGGGCGCCGCCGATGCCGGTGCCGACCGCAATCGACAGGACGGAACGGTAGGGCTGGCCGGCGCCGAGCGTGGCCTCGCCCAGGCCGTGCGCGTGCACGTCGTTGAGGACGCGCACCTTCAGGCCGGTTGCCTCCTGAAGCAGAGCGCCCAGGGGCGTGCCTCCCCAGCCGGGCATGGTGCCCGTGGCGGAGACGATGTCGCCGGTGGAGGGGTCGACGACGCCGGCGCTGGCGACCGCGACACCGCTCACCTGCGGGTGAGAGGCGACCAGGGACGAGGCAAGGTCACAGATGCGAGCCGCCACGTCCGCTCCGCCGCGCATCGCGTCAGTGGGGATCGATCCGCGCTCGGTGACCTCGTAGCTGTCACCGGCCTCGACGATGCCCCACCCGACCTTGGTGCCACCGATGTCGAGGGCAAGGAGCGTAGTCATGAGGATCCTTACGAAAAGTCAGGGGTATAAGAAAATCGACGAGGCCGGGGCGCGCGCCCGAAGGCGCGCAATATGCGGAACGGAAGAACCCCGGCCTCGTCGACGTATCAGGAGAGCAGGTCGACCGCGCGCAGCACGGACGCGACATGCTCCATGTTGTCGCCCTCGATGGCGGCAACCGGGCGCGGCATCTCAGGCGAATCGAAGACGCCGAGCAGGTGCAGCGCTGCCTTGAAGGCGCCGACGCCCGCACCGAAGCCCTGCACGCCCTTCACCTGGACGATGCGCATGAGCTCCGCGAGGCGGTCCTGCTCGGTGCGCACGGCCTCCCAGTCGCGGCGCTCGTAGGCCTGCCACTGGCGCACGTAGCCCTCGGGGTCCACGTTGGCCAGGCCGGGCACGGAACCGTCCGCGCCGGACATGTAGGCGCCGTCGACGACGACCTCGTGGCCGGTGAGGAGCTGCAGCGGGTGGCCGGCGGCCTCGTTGGCCAGGCACAGCCAGCGGAACGCAACATCGTCACCGGAGGAGTCCTTGACGCCGTCGATGACGCCGTCGCGGCCCAGGCGCATGAGCAGGTCGGGCGACAGCTTCGTGTGCACGCACACGGGGATGTCGTAGGCCCACAGCTCGAGGTTGGTGTTCTCCTTGAGGATACGGAAGTGGCGCTCGACCTCGGTCTCGCCGCCCAGGGCGTAGAACGGGGCGGTCGCGACGACGCCCGTGGCGCCGCCGATCTCTTCCACGGCCTTGATGTTCTCGATGACGCGCTCGGTCTCGGTGTCGATGACGCCGACCAGGAGCGGGATGCGGCCGTCGACGATGCGCACGGCTTCGCGCTGGATCTGGGCGCGACGCTCGGCCGTCGAGAAGGCGACCTCACCGGTGGAGCCGGACACGAACAGGCCGTCGAGGCCGGCCTCGATCAGGCGGTTGATGTGACGCTCGAGCGAGGGGACGTCGAGCTCGCCGTTTTTGAGCGGGATGGCCAGGGGCGGGACAACGCCACGGATCTTCGAAGACATAATTACTTCTCTCCTTCGAGGTTGGGGTGCAGGAGCGAGGGCGCGGCGCCCAGGAGCTTGCGGGTGTAGGGGTCCTTCGGGTCGGCGAGCAGCTGCGCGGCCGGCCCTTCTTCGACGACCTTGCCGCCGTTCATCACGGCGATTCGGTCAGAGACGTATCGCACGGTCTGGATATCGTGCGAGATGAAAACCATCGCCAGGCCCAGGTCCCTCTTGAGGTCCGTGAGCAGGTTCAGGATCTGGGCGCGCACCGACACGTCGAGCGCGGAGGTGGGCTCGTCGGCGATGATCGCGTCGGGGCCGATGGATAGGGCGCGGGCGATGGCCACACGCTGACGCTGGCCGCCCGAGAGCTGTCCGGGGAGCGCGTCGAGGGCGCTCGACGGCAGACCGACGAGCGAGATCAGTTCGCGCACACGCTTGGCTCGCGAGGCCTCGTCCCCAATGTGGTGCACGCGCAGCGGGTCAGCGAGCTGATCGGCGACGTGCATGCGGGGGTTGAGGGCCGTCGCGGGGTCCTGGAAGACCACGGAGACGACGCGTCCGATTTCCCGGCGGGCGGCGGCGCTGCGCTTCGTGACCTCCTTGCCGTTGAAGAACACCTGGCCCTTCGACGGCATCTGCAGGCCGCACATGACGTTCGCGGTCGTGGACTTGCCACAGCCGGACTCGCCGACGATGCCGAGCGTCTGTCCGCGCTCAATGCGCATGTTGACGCCACGCACCGCGTGGACCTTGTTGGGCTTGAACAGGGAGCCGGTACGCGAGGTGAAGGTCACCTCGACGTCCTTCAGTTCGATGATCGGGGTGTTGTCGCTCATCGCGTTTCCTCCTGACCGTTCGTTTCCTGCGCGGAGGCCTGCGCCTCGTCGCGGGGCGGGAGAGCCGCGTACACGTGCTCGGGGCCGACCTCGGTGAGGACCGGGCGGATGTCCAGTCCGTAATCGGGGTGCGAGGACCTGGGGGCGAAACGATCGCCCTTCGGGAAGTCGCGAGGCGAGGGCACGGTGCCGGGAACCTGGTGGAGTCGGCCGGAGCCGGACTCGATCGAGAGGACGGCGCCCAGCAGGCCGCGCGTGTACTCGTGTGTCGGGTGCGTGAGCAGTTCCTTCGTGGGGGCCTGCTCGATGACCTGGCCGGCGTACATGACGGTGATGTGGTGTGCCACCTCGGCGACGAGCGCCAGGTCGTGGGACACGAAGATCATGGCGAAGCCGAGCTTCTCACGCAGCTCGTTGAGCAGAGAGATGACCTGCTTCTGGACGGTGACGTCCAGGGCGGTGGTCGGCTCGTCCGCGATGATCAGCTTCGGGTCGCGGGTCAGGGCCATGGCGATAAGAACGCGCTGGCGCTGGCCGCCCGAGAGCTCGTGCGGGTAGGACTCGAGGGTGCGCTTGGGATCCAGGCCCACGAGCTCGAGGAGTTCCTCGGCGCTGCGGGTACCGCCGCGGCTGGTCAGCTGCTTCATCTGAGCCTTGATCAGCATGGCGGGGTTCAGGGACGACAGGGCGTCCTGGTAGATCATGGCCATCTCGTGACCGAGCAGCGCGCGACGCTCCTCGGCGGACTTGGACAGCAGGTTCTCGCCCTCGTAGAGGATCTCGCCCGAGATCTCGGCCTTGGGATCGATGAGGCCCATGATGGTCAGGGCCGTGATCGACTTACCGCAGCCGGACTCGCCCACGAGGCCCATAGTCTCACCTGCGCGGACCTTGAAGGACACGTGGTCGACGACGTTGACGTCGCCGTGACGGTCGAACTTGATGCACAGGTCCTTGACCTCGAGCAGAGGAGCCTTCTCGAAGTCGGCTTCGAAGCGATCGAAGCGCTGTTCTTCGACGGTCTCGAGGTCGTCGAGGCGAGCCTGCAGGGATTCGGCCTGCTCGGCGTAGGCGCGGCGCGGGTCGAGCAGGAGCTTGTCGGCCTCGCGGTCGGAGTCCTTATCGACCTGGGCAACAGCTGCCGAGGAGGGGGCCGCGACCATCGCGTCCGTGATGCCCTCGGACAGGAGGTTCAGGCACAGCACGGTGGTCATGATGAACAGGCCGGGGAACGTAGCCGTCCACCACATGCCCTGCAGGACCGAACGGTTCGTCGAGGCCTCGGACAGGACGTTGCCCCACGTGGCCACGGTGGTCGCCTGGAGACCCGAACCGATGAAGGTCAGGGAGGCCTCGAGGATGATCGCGTCGGCGACGAGGACGGTCGCGAACACGAGGACCGGGGCGGCGGTGTTGCGCAGGACGTGCTTGGTGAGGATCCAGGGGGCGCGGGCGCCGGAGACGATCACCGCGCGGACGTAGTCCTCGCCGTAGGCGGCCATGACGTTCGCGCGAACGATACGCGACAGCTGCGGGATGTAGACGAAGGCGATCGAGCAGATGATGATCACCACGAGGCCTGCGGTGTTACCCGACTTCGTGAGGGTTCGTCCGAAGACGAGGACCGTCACGGCCGCCATGGCGATACCGGGCACCGCCATGATGATGTCGAGGATGCGCATGATCGTCTCGGAGATGCTCTTGCGCACAACCGCGGCGACGGAGCCGATGATCGCACCGAAGAAGAGCGCGACCAGCGTCGAGCACAGACCGATGATCAGGGAGAAACGACCGCCGTACAGGACGCGAGCGAAGATGTCTCGACCCACGTGGTCCGTGCCGAAGAAGTGCTCGGCGGACGGCGCCTGCCACTTGGCGCTGATGTCACCGGGGCCGTAGGGCGAGATGAACGGGGCCAGGATCGACACGAGGACGATGAGCGCGAGGATGACCATCGCGATCTTCGAGCCGAGCGACATCGCGCCGATGCGCGAGAAGCGCGCGCCCTTCGCAGTGACCTTGTTGAGCTTTTCTTTCTGGTTCATGCCTCACACCGACCTAATACGCGGGTTGATGAGCAGGTAGAGCATGTCAACGATGATGTTGACAATGATGAAGGCGATCGCGACGACGAGAGCGCCACCCTGGACCAGGGTCACCCAGTTCTCCTGGATGCCCTTGAGCAGGACCACCGTGCCCATACCGTTGAGAGAGAAGATGATTTCGATGACGACAGCGCCACCCATCAGGTAGCCGACGCGCAGACCGAGAACCGTCACGGGCGTGATGAGCGCGTTACGCAGCACGTTGCGGGCCACGACGATGCGCTTGGGGATACCGGCGCCGACCGCAGTGCGCACGTAGTCGCGATCCAGTTCCTCAACCATTGAGGTACGCACGACTCGGGTCATCTGACCGACAACGGGGACGGCCAGGGCGATGGCGGGAAGCAACATGCGCAGGAACCAGCCCGTTGGATTCACCGAGAAGGCAGGCAATGGGCCAGAGACCGGGAGGGTCTTCACGAAGGCCATGACCAGCAGCGTTGCCAGCCAGAAGGAGGGGGTGCCAATGCCGATGACGGAGAACACGCGGATGACCTGGTCGGGCCAACGGTCGCGGTAGAGAGCGGCAAGGACACCGAGCGGGAAGGAGATGATGACGGCGAAGAACAGACCGAGGAAGGTCAGCTGCAGGGTGACGGGCAGAGCCTTAGCCACCAGGTCCGTCACGCTGGAAGAGCCAGCACCGTACGTACCGAGGTTTCCGTGGAGCATGTTCCACAGGTAGCGACCGTACTGGACGAAGAACGGGTCGTTGAGACCGTGTTGGTTCCGGTAGGCTTCGAGAGCCTCCGGGGTCGCCGACTCACCGAGCGCCGAGTAGGCGGGGTCCACGGGAGACAGCGACATGATGAAGAAGACGAGGAAGGACACGCCGACCACCATGATCGGCAGGGCCACCAAACGTCGTCCGATGAGTCGCAGAAGGTTATTCACTTCTAGACCTCCATTTCAACGAATTTTGGCAATAGAAAAGGAGGGGTGGCGCCCGACTGTGGCGTCTGCCTCAGGGCGGGCGTTCCACCCCTCCTTTCGATGTATCCCCGCAGGGACCTACTTCGTGCTCACTCCGAGCAGCTGCAGGCCGGTCGTGGGGATCGCGTGGAATCCCTCCACCTTTTCGGGGTTGGAGCCGGTGATCACGTTGCGGAACACGAGCGGGAACAGCACGGTCTTCTCAGCGAGCAGATCCTGAGCCTCGCCCCACTTCGCCTTAGCAGCGTCGCCGTCGAGCTGACCCGCCTCCTCGATGATGGTCTGGAGCTGGTTGAAGGAGTCGGGATCCGACACCTGCCAGCCGTCGCGCTGCTTGGTCCAGTTGTTGTTGCCGTTCCACCACGAGATGATGATGCCGGGGTCGGTGCCGAAGACCGAGGGGTCACCGGGTGCGATGATGACGTCGTAGTCCGGCACGGCGTCCTTGACGTCGGTGACGTTGTTGTACAGGTCGCCGGTCGCCTGGCTGGTGTGGTTGACCTTCAGGCCGAGGGCCTCAAGGTCAGCCGTGATCTGGGGAACCATGGCCACGATCCACGAGTGATCCGTGGTGAGCAGGTTGACCGTCATGCCGGCAGCGCCGTTGTCGCTCAGGAGCTTGGCGGCTGCGTCCTTGTCGTAGGACAGGTCGGTCGAGGGCTTCTTGTAGGCCGGGTTGGCCTCGGGCAGGAAGGAGGTGGCCTCCTTAGCCTCACCATCGAGCACGGTGTCGATCAGGGACTGCTTGTTGATGGCCTTGAGGAACGCGCGGCGCACCTCGGGCTTGTCGAAGGGGGCCTTCTGCGTGTTGAACATCATGAAGGCGTTGCCGTAGCCGGGCTTCGACTCAACGTTCCAACCGGCGTCCTTCAGATCCTTCTGCGAGGAGGCGGGAACGGACTCAACGATGTCGATCGTGCCGTCGATGGCGGCGGTCACACGCGCGGTCTCGTCCTTCAGCGGGTTCCAGTTGATCGTCTCAACGGTCGCGGGGGTGTTGCCGTTGTAGTACTCGTTGGGGACCGCGCTGATCTTCAGCTCGCTGACCTCGGAGTACTTGTAGGGGCCCGAGCCGATCGGCATGGACTTCATGGCGTCCGCGTCGGCCGAGGCCGGGGTGACCATGAGGATCGCCAAGCGCTCCTTGAGGGCGGCGAAGGGGTACTTCAGGTGGATGGTGACGGTCTTGTCGTCCTTGGCCTCGACGGAGTCGACGAAGGTGTAGAACTGCGCGAAGAGGGAGCCCTCCGCGGTGGCCTTGCCGTAGGCGGCCACAACGTCAGCGGCCGTCACGTCGGTACCGTCGGAGAACTTCGCGCCGTCACGGAGGCTGATCTCGTATTCAGTGTCGGACACCTTCACGGGATCGCCGGCGGCCAGGGCGGGGCTGACCGAGTAGTTGGTGCGATCCAGGCGGTACAGGCCCTCGAGGACCTGCCAGTTGCTGCCCATGGCCAGCGCGGAGCTGGTCAGCGGGCCGTAGTCGGTGGTGGTGTAGGCGGGGCCAACATTGAGTTCACTGCTACCACCGGTTGCAGTCGATCCGGCATCACCGCCGCCACCACAGGCGGTCAGGATCATCGCGGCAGCTGCGGTCAGCGCAGCGCCGGTTGCGAAGTGTTTACGCATTCGCATGTTCTCGCTCCTCATCTTCGAGAATTGGGACGTGCGGTTCTTTTGTTCCGCTCGCTATACTGATTCTATGTTGTCAGACAAATTAGTGCAAGCGATATCACCCCAATCGCCACCAACAACCGATCCGAACCGACGCGTACCAGCATCGATTGACTCAAGATCCTCGGTAACGATGGATGCGATCAAGTCCTATATTTTGCGACATGGATTACATCCTGGCGACCGCCTCCCCACCGAATCGACACTGTGCGCCGACCTCGGCGTTTCGCGTTCGTCCGTGCGAGAAGCGCTCCGACGCCTCCAAGCGCTGGACATCGTGACAGTTCGTCAGGGTTCAGGGTCATACGTCGGCGAGATGTCGATGCAGCCGCTCGTCGAGACACTCGTCCTGCGCGCCGCACTCGATGAGATCAACGGAGCTCAATCCCTGCATGCGATCATCGACACGCGACGGGCACTCGACCTCGGAATCGCCGTTCCCCTCACGCGTGCCATGAAGGGCACGACGAACCCCCACCTGTGGGAGCTCGTCGAGGCGATGACTCAGTACGCACAGTCGGGGTCAACCTACCTGGAGCAGGACATCGCCTTCCACTCCGGCCTGCTGGCCTACGTGGACAACGAACTCATGCACCAGCTGGTGGCCGCCATGTGGCTGGTCCACCAGAGCGTCACCCCGCAGCTGGCCGCAGCGTCGCGCCAGGAAATGGAAGTCACCGCAGAGGCCCACGCGGCCATCCTGCGGGCGTGTGAGGCCGGCGACCTGGTGGCGTACACCGCCGCCGTCGAGGCACACTACGCCCCGCTCCTGTCGATCATCGAAGGTCGCTAGAGCGCACAGAAAAATCCCGGAGCGTCGTGGGGGCACACGCACCGGGATTTTCTGTATCTGTTCACAGGGAGACTGCCGCCTCCCAGAGGCCTCGGTCACGCTCGAAGACCACCACGGCCTCGTCCCCCGTGAAGGCGACATCGCTGTAACCGAAGGCGCCATCTCCCAAGGAGGAGACCACCTCGGCGCGTACCTCACCCTCCCACGGCGGGGTGAGGCGCAGGATCTCGCCACCCGCGCGAGCGTCGCGGCGCCCGGGGTGCACGAACAGATCCGCGATCATGCGCGCGTTGCAGCCGGGGTCCTCCAGCTCCCAGAGGTACGCGCCCTCCCAGGTGCGCCCATCACCCCACGCGAGGCAGCGGGCACCAGAACCCCTGCCTTCGAAACCCTGGATGCGACAGTTCGCGACGAGGCGGCCATCCCACGCGCTCAGAGTCGTCTCATCGAGGAGCACTCCCGCCTCGCCGACGAGGGGCTCCGCAGCACCCACCATTCGCCCTCCGCGCGCGTACACGACGCGCACGTGCGTCTCGTCTCCCGTCCGCACGACGTAGGGCAGCGCGACCGCGCCATCCACCGCGACGGTGCCGCCCGAGGTCGCAAACAGGGCATCAGCCCCCGTGAGCGCGTAGAGCTCATCCGTCATGTCCACGTAGGACAGGTCCTCGGGGCCACTCCCCCAGGCCCACCAGGCGCGCAGTCGCTCACCGTCCGCACGAGAATCCATGTAGCCCACGCGACCATCCGTCGACGCGAACGCCAGGTGCATGAGGCCACCGCCATCGACGCCGACGCACGCATCCGAAGAAACGGACGGACCGCCGAGCGGAAGCGGGCGCGGCTCACTCCACCGCCCCTCGTCCGCGCGCTCCATCCAGCAGATACGATTCGGATTGGGCAGGTCCGACGCCATCGTCAGCCCATTAAAGTCAGATCCCGTGCCCGAGGCCGGGGCGGGACGCTCGTCAAAGAACAGGATCACGCGCCCGTCCTTGAGCGTCACGAGGCCGGGGATGCGCGCCTCGCCCGCACCTTTCGGAGCGACGAGGCAGCGCGAAGCGGGAGAAGCAGTCATGTGCCCAGGATAACATAAGTGTTCCAGCGCACATACAAAGAACCCCGGGGAACCAGGTTCCTCGGGGCTTTGAGACGGAAGCCGTCAGCGGGTCTCGCGGTGCGCCGTCGACTTGTGGCAGCGCGGGCAGTACTTTGCCAGCTCGAGACGATCCGGCGTGTTACGACGGTTCTTCTTGGTGATGTAGTTGCGCTCCTTGCACTCCGAGCAGGCCAGAGTGATCTTGGGGCGAACGTCCTGGGACTTGCTTGCCACGGTTGTTTCCCTCGCTTAGTTTCGTCGCTCGTGCGACCTGTCGGATGAAAGAGTTGGTAGCGGGGGCGGGGCTCGAACCCGCGACCTCACGATTATGAGTCGTGCGCTCTGACCAGCTGAGCTACCCCGCCGCCGGTAGCGGATAACTCCGCAACCGGAGCCCCGAAAGGGAATCGAACCCTTGACCTTCTCCTTACCATGGAGACGCTCTGCCTACTGAGCTATCGGGGCAACGCCGGAAAGCCTATCGCATCTCCGAGCGCCGAAGCAATCCCGGAGCCTGAGAATGACATCACAGGCGTTACTCACTGGAACCAGCGAGTGGTGGCAGGTGAGGGATTCGAACCCCCGAAGCACGAAGCGTCTGATTTACAGTCAGATCCATTTGGCCGCTTTGGTAACCTGCCGTGCGCCGCTCTCGCGGTGCCGTGAAAGAATAGCATTAAAATAGCTCCGAGCGCCAATCGGAACGACGATTGGCGGAATTCCAACGAAAGGTGCACCCATGGCAGACTCCTCCTTCGACGTTGTCTCCAAGCTCGACCGCCAGGAGGTCGACAACGCCGTCAACCAGACCGCCAAGGAGATCGCCAACCGCTACGACTTCCGCGGCGTCGACGCCGCCATCACCCTCAGCGGCGACACGATCGCGATGGAAGCAAACTCCGCGTCCCGCGTCATGGCAATCCTCGACGTTTTGCAGTCCAAGCTGATCCGCCGCGGCCTGTCCCTGAAGGTTCTGGACTACAAGGACCGTGAGCCCAAGGCCTCGGGCAAGCTCTTCAAGCTCGCCTGCCCCCTGAAGGAAGGCATCCCGCAGGACACCGCGAAGAAGATCTCCAAGCTCATCCGCGAGGAAGGCCCCAAGGGCGTCAAGGCCCAGATCCAGGGTGATGAACTTCGCGTTTCCTCCAAGTCCCGCGACGACCTGCAGGCCGTCATCGCCCTCCTCAAGGGCCCCAAGGGCGAGGAGCTGGACGTCGCACTCCAGTTCGTGAACTACCGCTGATCGCTGAGAGAGCAGGGGCGGGCGGCCGGTCGAAACCGGCCGCCCGCCCCCGTCTCTATGCCTCAGTAGCCCGCAATCTTCTCCAGGCGCGCAATTCGCTCATCCATCGGCGGGTGCGTGGAAAACATACGCGTGAGAGACTCCCCACGGAACGGATTCGCAATCATCATCGCGGCCACGTTACGCGTCCGCGGAGTGTCCTCCATCGGGCGCCGATCCGTCGCCATCTCCAGCTTGCGCAAGGCCGAGGCGAGAGCCAGCGGATCCTGCGTGAGCATCGCACCGTCCTCGTCCGCGTCGAATTCACGCGTGCGCGACAGCGAGAACTGAATGAGCATCGATGCAATCGGGGCCAGCAGACTCATCGCGAGGAGGCCGACGACACCCACTCCCCCGTTCTCTCGACGATTCCCGCCGCCAAAGAACAGCAGCGTCTGCGCGATGGTCGTAATCACGCCACCCATGGCCGCCGCGACAGAAGTCGTCAGAATGTCGCGGTTGTACACGTGCATGAGCTCATGCCCGAGCACCCCGCGCAGCTCACGCTCATTGAGAATCGCCAGGATACCCTCCGTACAGCACACCGCCGCGTTGTTCGGATTACGGCCCGTCGCAAACGCGTTCGGCGTCAGCGTGGGTGCGACCCAGATCGTCGGCATCGGCTGCTGGGCACGATCCGCCAGCTCCCGGACAATCGCGTAGAGCTCGGGCTGCTCCGACTCGCTCACCTGGTACGCGCCCATCGAACGCAACGCAATCGTCGCGGAATTCCAATACGAGAACGCCGTCTGGGCCAGCCCAATGGCGGCGAACACAACAATCCACACCATCCGACCCGTGCCCGAGGTGATAAGCGCGCCGATGGCGAGCAGCAGAGCCCACATACTCCCCAGCAGGAGGGTCGTCTTCAGACCGTTGTGATAGTTGCGGTGCACCATATGCGCGATCCTATGGGGGTTACCTGAGAAGCCCCTGGGAACCAGCCGAAGCTCCGATGGGAAGAAAGCTACCCGACCAGCAGGTACCGGACGCAGCGCGGCTCGCCACATCCTCGCTCCCCCATGCAACGAGGCCGCGACCGGGAAACCCGGCCACGGCCTCGTCCAGCTCAGGGACGCGTCAGTGACGGCGCCCCGGACCCGTGTAGTCGTCGAAGCGCTCGGGGGCGGTGGGCACACCCATCTCGCCCATCTCACCGATGTGGTCCACCGTCTTGGGGTCCACCTGCGCGCCGCGCGAAATATCCGTCATGGCGCGACGCGAGACAACCTTGACGCGCTCGCGCGTGCCACGGCCGCCCGGAAGCTCGCCGTACGCCTCGCCCAGCGCCTGCTCGTACGCATCCAGGAGCTCCCAGCCCTCCCACGTCGTGAACTCGACGCCACGGGACTCCAGGAGCGCCACCATGGCCTCGTGGCCCACCTCGGCGGTGTTCGCGTGCAGACGGCCCGCGCCCGCGTCCTCCACGAGGTGGGAGATCGTCTGCTGGGCGTCCGACTTCGTCGAACCGATGAGGCCGACGGGGCCGCGCTTGATCCAACCGGTCGCGTACACGCCCGGGATGACGGGGGCGGACTCGTCCTTCGTGGTCTCACCCTCGATCACGCGACCCTCCACGTTCGGCACAACGCCGGCGCGCTTGTCGAAGGGCAGGCCCGGGATCGGCGACGAGTAGTAGCCCACCGCGCGGTACACCGCCTGCACGGGCCAGGTCGTGATGACGCCCGTGCCCGACACGCTTCCATCGCCGTTGAGCGCCGTGCGCTCGGTACGCAGGGCCTTCACGTGGCCGTTCTCGTCCGCGACGATCTCGACCGGGGCCTGGAACAGGTGGATGTGGATGCGACGCGAGGCCGTGTGCTCCTCCGGATCCGCCATCGCGTAGCTCGTCAGGGTCTTGACGACCTGACGCTGCTGGTTCGACGCGCGCAGCGCCTCCTCCGACCCCTCGTCGAAGTCGAAGTCCTCTTCCGAGACGATGACGTCAACGTCCGGCACCTTGCCCAGCTCGCGCAGCTCCAGCGGCGTGAACTTCACCTGCGCGGGACCGCGGCGACCAAACACGTGCACGTCGGTGATCGGGTTCTCAGCCAGGGCCTCGGCGACGTTAGCCGGCACCTCCGTCTTGAGCATGTCCTCCGCGTGCTTCGCCAGCACGCGGGAGACGTCCAGCGCCACGTTGCCGACGCCCAGGACCGCGACCTCACGGGCCTTCAGCGGCCACGTACGCGGGTAATCCGGGTTGCCGTCGTACCAGGACACGAAATCGGCAGCGCCGTAGGACTCGGGCAGATCCACGCCCGGGATGTCGAGCGGGTGATCACGGTCCGCGCCCGTCGCGATAATGATCGCGTCATAGTGGTCGCGCAGGTCGTCGATCGTCACGTCGCGGCCCACCTCAACGTTGCCGAGCAGACGGATGTCGCCACGCTGAAGGATCTTGTACAGCGCGACGATGATCTGCTTGATACGCGGGTGATCCGGCGCGACGCCGTAACGCACGAGACCGTAAGGCGCGGGAAGACGCTCAAACAGGTCGATATTCACCTCGAGCCCCGACTTGGACAGGATATCCGACGCGTAAATGCCAGCGGGACCAGCGCCAATAACGGCGACGTTGAGCGGTGCCAACCGAATTCTCCTTCTATGACCGCGCGCGAGTGCGCGCACCTGGGGTCTCAGTCTAGCGCCCCGATGCCAAGGGCAACCTTAGCTGAGACCCCTCACACACCTCAAGGTGCGTCCGCACATACGACGAGGCCCGGGCCCACGTACGAGGCCGAGGCCGATGCCTACCGCTGCTCGGACCACGGGTGCGGGCGTCTCCCCCCACGTACGAGGCCGGGGCTTCTCCCCCAACGAGGCCTTGGCATGTTCGGTTCAGAGGCAACCTGAACGCCACTCTCCCAAAAGTCGCATGCAATTCGACTGACCGAACTTTTCTCACCACCCAGAAACGTTGGAATTGCAACGACACTCTTTCAATACATAAAAGGTTGACAGGGAAATTTCATGCGACATTGTTGGGAAACCATGACGATGCCCCATACAAGATCCGGCCAAGACCGGGACAGGTCGTGAGTGCACCCGTTAAGGGGCAGTGCACCCGATAAGGGGCAGTGCACCCGATCAGAAAGGGTGCATTGCCTACGGATCGGGTGCACGACCCCCGTCACAAGCTCGCGGACCTGCCCGAATGGAGGTCGACGGACCCGACAGGCGCGGGGCGCGCATACGACGAGGCCGGGGCCAGCCGCGCTCGTACGCGCAGCTGGCCCCGGCCTCGTCAATAAGTCAGGCCAAGCGATCCACCATCAGGTTCGCAAACGCCTCCAGCGCGGTCTTCGCCTCGCCCTTGGGCAGCGGTGCCAGCGCGGCGACCGCCTCATCGGCCCAGGTGCGCGCCAGCTGACGCGTCTCCTCGAGCACGTCATGACTGCGCAGCTGCTCGACCACCGACGCCAGGGCCTCGTCCGACGACAGGTCCCCCGTCAGCTCGCGCAGGATGCGCGCGCCGGCCTCGTCGATCGTTCCGGCCGCCTCACGGCGACGCAGCAGGAGAACGGGCAGCGTATCCACGCCCTCGCGCAGATCCGTGCCGGGCGTCTTACCCGACTGCTCGCCCGACGACGCCAAATCCAGCACGTCGTCGGCGATCTGGAAGGCGACGCCCACCTTCTCGCCGAAGTCGCTCACGACGTCGGCCACCAGCTGGCCGGCGCCCGACAGGAGCGCACCGAAGGACGCGGCGGTCGACACGAGCGAACCCGTCTTATCCGCCAAGACCTGAATGTAGAAATCAACGCGATCCGCGCCATCCGTCGGACCGAAGGTCTCGTTCAGCTGGCCCTCGCACAGGCGCTCGAACGTGCGCGCGTGGTGAGCGACCATCTCCGGGCCCAGCGACGCCACCAACAGCGACGCGCGGGCAAACAGGATGTCGCCAGCCAGGATCGCGCGGTTATTCCCCCACAGGTGCTGAGCTGAGGGCACACCACGACGCGTCGGAGCCGAATCCATGACGTCATCGTGATACAGGGACGCCAGATGCGTCAGTTCGACGGCCGTCGCAGCCGTGATGACCTGGTCGTCCAACGCGCGCTCGGGATCGCCCAGCTGCGCGCACACGAGGGTCAGCAGCGGACGCATCCGCTTGCCACCCGCGACCGCGAGGTGACGCGTCAGCTCATCCGTCAGATCACGGGAGGACGACACGGCGTCGAGGAGACGACGCTCGACGACCTCGAGCCCCGGGGTAATACGGGACTCGAGGTCGGGAACATGAAGATCGGGTGTTTGAGCACTCACGGAATCAGTATGACGATCTTTTCCAGCAGACTCAACACGGGACCGGGGAAGACGCCCAGGGCGAGCGTTCCGAGCACGCACACGATGATCGCCAGAGCGGACAGGCCCTCCGACTTGACCACGACGGACTCCTCACCGGGTTCGGTGAAGAACATCAGGCGCACGAGGCGGAAGTAGTAGAACGCGGTGATCGCCGAGGCCACGAGGCCCACGATCGCGAGCCAGCCGATGCCGCCCTTGATCGCGTCGGAGAAAATCACGAACTTACCAACGAAACCGCCCGTCAGCGGGATGCCCGCGAACGAGAGCAGGAAGACCAGCATCGCACCCGCAATCCACGGGTTGGTGCGGCCAATGCCCGCCCACTTGCGCAGGCTCGTCGCCTCGCCCAGGACGTTGCCATCCGCGTCGCGGCCGCGCACCAGCGAGACCACCGCGAAGGCGCCGACCGTCGCCAGGCCGTAACCGAGCGTGTAGAACAACACATGGCCCGTGCCGCCCTTCTGGATCGCGAGGATACCCATCAGGATGAAGCCCGCGTGAGCGATCGACGAGTAGGCCAGCATGCGCTTGACGTCGTCCTGCACGAGGCCGGCGAAGGTACCAACGACGATCGTCAGGACCGCGATCGCCGCGAAGACGTACAGGTAGTCCCACTGCAGGTAGGCGGCGACAGCCTGGTAGAAGCGGGCCATCGCGGCGAAGGCAGCGATCTTCACGGCCGCGGCCATGAAGCCCGTCACCGGGGTCGGGGCACCCGTGTAGACGTCGGGCGTCCACGCGTGGAAGGGCGCGGCGCCCACCTTGAACAGCAGGCCAACCATCACACAGAACACGCCGACGAGGACCATCCAGTCCATGTTCGTGTTCGTCGAGATGGCCTGACCCAGCTCCGAGATGCGCAGCGAGTTGGAGAAACCGAAGAGGAACGCCGAGCCCATCAGCATGAAGCCCGAGGAGAAGGCACCCAGCACGAAGTACTTGAGGGCCGCCTCGTAGGACAGCTGACGGCGACGACGCGCGGTCGCGGCCATGATGTACAGGGGCAGCGACATGACCTCCAGGGCCACGAAGAGCGTCACGAAGTTGTCCGCCGCGGGGAAGATCATCATGCCGCCCAGCGAGAACAGGGTCAGCGGGAACATCTCGGAGCGCTGGTAGCCCTTGCGCTCCGACAGCTCCTCGGCAGCCGAGTCCGGGCGATCCGAGGGCTGACCGGCGAACGCGCCGTCACCGACGGTCGTGCGGTCGGCCATCACCAGGACGGCGAGGAAGCCGATGATGACGAGCACCGACTGGGCGCCGACCGTCAGCGGGTCCTCAATGTACTCCCCCAGCGAGGCCGGAGCGGCCACGACGGGAGCCCAGCGCAGCGCGAGCATGACGCAGGCGCCGGCGGTGGCCAGGATCGACAGGCCGATCACGATGGGACGGCGAGCCTTCGCCGGGGCGAAAGCCTCAACGAGGATGCCGAGGACCGCGCCGCCGAGCACGATGAGGATCGGCGCGAGGCTCAGCCACGGAACCTCGGGGGCCTGGAAGTTAGCCATGGGTAGGACGTTCACTGTGCGCTCCCTTCAACGGCGGCCGGGACCTGCGAGTTGGTCAGGTCGAGGTCTGAAGCAACCGGGGTCAGGGCGCTCACGAGGGGCGCCGACCAGATACCAAGGATGAGCATCGCGGCCACGAGCGGCACCATGACGCCGCGCTCGCGAGCGCCCAGGTCCGCCAGGTCCTCCTTGCCCTTGCCGGGCGCGCCGGTGAAGACGCGCTGGTAGGGCATGAGCACGTACATGGCGGCGATGACGACGCCGAGGACCGCGAAGAGCGCCAGCGCGCTGTTCACCGACCAGGTGCCCATGAGCACGAGGTACTCGGGGACGAAGCCGGACAGGCCGGGCAGCGCGATGGAGGCGAGGCCACTCAGGAGCCACAGGCCCGCGAGCACCGGGGTCACGCGCTGCATGCCCACGTACTCGCGCATGTCCTGCGTGCCACCGCGGCGCGAGAGCCAGCCGGAGAGCAGGAACATCGCGGCGATCGACACACCGTGGGCGACCATGTAGAACATGGCGCCGACGAGCGCGATCTGCGTGCCGATGAAGATGCCCAGGACCATGAAGCCGAAGTGCGACACCGACGTGTAGGACACGAGGCGCATGATGTCGTTCTGGCCGTTCGCCGCAAGGCCACCCCACAGGATGGAGATGACGGCGAGGATGCACATGACCCACTTCGCGGACACGGCCGCGCCGGGGGTGAGCTGCAGGCACAGGGTGATCATGCCGAAGGTGCCGATCTTGTCCAGGACGCCGACCAGCAGCACCGAGGTGCCCGGGCGGGCGACGGCGGCCGTGTCGGGCAGCCACGTGTGCACCGGGACCATGGGCGCCTTGATCGCGAACGCAACCATGAAGGTCACGAAGATGATCATCTGGATGACGAGCGGGGCGCTCGGCAGAATCTGGGCGAGCGTATCGATGCGGAAGAACGTCGACACGTCCTGCGCCGCCTGCGAGCCCATCGCCCACAGGTAGAGGATGCCACCGAGCATCACCAGTCCACCGAACAGCGAGTACAGCAGGAACTTCATGGCGGCCTTGTGGCGGGCTGCCTCGTCACCGACGCCGTAGCGTCCGATCATGAGGTACAGCGGCACGAGCATCGCCTCGAAGGCGAAGTAGAAGACCGTCAGGTCGTAGGCCGCGAAGATGACGACCATGAACGCCTCGAGGGCCAGGACCAGCGCCGGGTAGGCGCCGCGGTCCGCAGCATCGTCCTCGTCCCAGCCCGCGATGAGCACGAGCGGCACGAGGCCGAGCGCCAGCAGGACCATGACGAGGCCCAGGGAGGTGACGCTCAGCGACCAGGTGATGCCGATCTGGGGGATCCACAGGTGGGACTCGTACACCTGGTACGAGGCCGGGGCGGACCAGTCGAACACGGAGGCGGCGACGTACACGCCGAGCGCGAGCTCGACGAGTGCGATCACCAGGGCGATGACGCGCCCGGCGGCGCGCCTCAGGGGCGGGACGAAGCCGAGGAGGGCCGCGCCCGCAGCCGGAACGGCCACGAGGACGGACAGCCACGGGAAGTTAGCAGCAACCATTGCACTTTCCATTGTCGTGTACCCCTTACAGCCTGAATCCGAGGACGATGGCCAGGGCGAGGATGACGCCACCCAGGATGTAGGCAGCGTACGTGCGCACGAGGCCGTTCTGGGTGATGCCGACGATGCGTCCGAGCAGCTGCGAGCCGACGCCGAGGCCGTTCAGCGCACCGTCGATGGCGCTCGCATCGCCGACGGTCGCGACGGTGACGAGGCCCTTGGCGGGCATCATGAACAGGGTCTCGTTGACGGTGTCCTGGTAGAGGTCGCGGCGCGCGGCCTCGGTCAGGGCGTTGCCTGCGGGGACGGAGGTGGGAACCTCGTCGCGTCCGTACTTCATCCACGCGATAACCGCGCCGAGGATGACGAGGGCGAGGGTGGCTCCCTGAATGACGTACTCATTGAGGACGGGGTCATTGTGCGTGACGTGACCGATCGAGGGGACCAGCCACTCGGTGAAGGTGTTCCCCACGGAGAGGGCGCCGCCGAGGACGACCGCGCCGATGGCGAGGATGATCATGGGGACCGTCATGAGGGCACCGGACTCGTGCGGGTGCACGGGCGCGCCCTCGGCCTCGGTGGTCCAGCGGGCCTTGCCGTGGAACGTCATGAAGAAGAGTCGCGACATGTAGAACGCGGTGATGCCCGCGCCGATCAGCGCGACGGGGCCGTAGACCCAGCCGGCCCACAGGGCCGTCGTGCCGCCGAAGCTGTCGGCACTGAAGGCGGCCTCGATGATCTTGTCCTTCGACCAGTAGCCGGAGAACGGCGGAACGCCGAGGATGGCGAGCCAGCCCATCATGAACGTCAGCCACGTGACCTTCATGGCACCGCGCAGGGCGCCGAAGCGACGCATATTCACCTGGTCGCCCATGCCGTGCATGACGGAACCGGCGCCCAGGAACATGAGGGCCTTGAAGAAGCCGTGGGTGAAGAGGTGGAAGATCGAGAACGCCCAGCCGATGGGGCCCAGGCCCGCACCCAGCATCATGTAGCCGATCTGGCTCATGGTGGAGGCCGCGAGGACCTTCTTCATGTCGTCCTTCGCGCAACCGACGATCGCACCGAAGAGGAGCGTGATCGCACCGATGATGGCGACCGCGGTCGCGGCGACGGGGGCCGCGAGGAAGACGTCGCCGGAACGGATGATCAGGTAGACGCCGGCGGTGACCATCGTGGCCGCGTGAATAAGCGCGGAAACGGGGGTCGGACCAGCCATGGCGTCACCCAGCCACGCCTGCAGCGGGAACTGCGCGGACTTACCGCAGGCGGCCACCAGCAGGAAGATACCGATGACGGTCGCGGACGCCGTGGGGATGGAAGCGACCTGGGTGGAGACCACGGAGAAGGACACCGAGTGGAAGGAGGCGACCATCGCCATCATGGCGATCAGCATGCCCATGTCGCCGACACGGTTCATGACGAACGCCTTCTTGGCGGCCACCGCGTTCGCGGGGACGTGGTTCCAGAAGCCGATCAGCAGGTAGGACGCCAGGCCCACGCCTTCCCAACCGGCGAACAGGCCAGCGTAGGAGTCCGCGAGAACCAGGGTCAGCATCGCCGCGATGAAGAAGTTCAGGTAGGCGAAGAAACGGCGGCGAGCCTCGTCGTGCTCCATGTAGGCAATCGCGTACACGTGGATGAGCGAACCGACGAAGGTCACCAGGATGACGAAGGTGATCGAGAGCGGGTCCACGAGGAGACCGAAGTCGACGGTGAAGTCACCGGCGGGAATCCAGGTGAACAGCGTCTCGCCGAAGCGGCGCGCGCCCACGGGAGAATTCCACATCTGGGCGGCGATCGCCGCACCAACCGCGAAAGTCGACCAGGATGCGAGGGTCGCCAGCAGGTGGCCCCACTTGTCCGAGACGCGGCCCAGCAGCAGGAGCAGGCCCGCGCTGGCCAGCGGAATGAGGATGAGCAGCCACGCGTAGGCGGCGACTCCGGTGGCGGCGACCATATCGGGGACGCCGGTAGCCTGTGTGGAAATGAAGGTGGTCATGAGTTACGTCCTCCCTCAGTTCTTCAGCAGGTTGAGATCGTCCATGCTCGTGGTCGAGCGGGAACGATAGATGGACACGATGATCGACAGGCCGACGACGACTTCGGCGGCCGCGACGACCATGACGAAGAACGCCATGATCTCGCCGTCAACGTTGGAGTGAATGCGCGCAAACGTCACGAGGACGAGGTTCGCGGCGTTGAGCATCATTTCGACGCCCATGAGCGCGATGACAGCGCTGCGGCGCACGAGGACCGTGGTCGCACCGATGGCGAACAGCACACCCGCAAGGATGAGGTACCAGGCGAGGCTCACTTGCTCTCCTCCTTCTTCTCAATGGGGGTGGTGGTGCGCGCCTTGCGGGCCCGAGGCTGGGCCAGTCCGGTGGGCGCGGCAGCGCCGGGCATCCCGAAGGAGCCGGAGCGCGGGACGTCGGGCGTGCGCCCGATGGTGTAGGGCGACTCGTCGAGAGAGTCGGTCGCCGCGGTCTCAGTGCGAGCGAGCGCGAGCTGCTCGGAGACCTCGGGGGTGACCTCGCCGATCGTGCGGGTCAGGCCGCGCACGCGCAGGACGCGGGGCACCGACTCCTCGACCGGGCCGAGGGTCTCGCCCGAGATGGCGGGCACATCGGCCGCGTTCGACTGGGCGTAGACACCGGGGGCGGGCAGCTGGCCGATACGAGAACCCTTTTCGCCGAAGGCGCGCATCTTGTTACGCGCCGTCTCGTACTGATCGGCCTTCGGGGCGAGGCGATCCGAGTGGGTCAGCAGCATCGCACCGACGGCGGCCGTGATCAGCAGCGCGCCGGCGAGCTCCATGCTCAGCCAGTGCTCCTGGAACAGCGTGATCGCCAGGTCGGTGATCGGCTGGTTGGAGTAGGGGTCAACCTCGTCGGCTTTGTGCGGCGTGGGAACGGACTTCAGGATCGCGGTCGCAACGATGACGATCAGTCCGAGGCCACCGAGCACGGCCGAGACGATGGCGCCGCGGCTCTGGCGGGCGTAGTCGTCGGAGGTGCCGATGCCGATCAGCATGATGACGAAGAGGAACAGCATCATGATCGCGCCGGTGTACACGACGATCTGCGCCACGCCCAGGAAGGGGGCGCTATTCGCGATGTACAGGACGGCCAGGCCGAGCATGACGCCGACCATGCAGATGACCGAGTGCGCGGCCTTCTTGAAGAAGAGGACACCCAGAGCGCAGGCGACCATCACGATGGCCGTGCATGCGAAGAGGATGATCTCCCCCGTTGACCCCATCATGGGCCAACCGTTGGACAGGTTCATCAGTGTGCCTCCTCGGCGACTCGTACCGTCTTGAGGGAGGGGTCGTCGGGGCGGCGGCTCGCGACCCAGTCAACCTGGGCGGCGGTGGGGCCGGTGACTTCCCCGCGGTAGTAGTCGATGTCGTTCTTACCCTCGACCATGGGGTGGGGCGCTGCGAGCATGCCATCGGAGAGCGGGACCAGGAGGTCTTCCTTCTCGTAGATGTCGTCCTCGCGGGTGTACTTGGCGATTTCGAAGTCGTTCGTCATCGTCAGGGCACGCGTGGGGCACGCCTCGATGCACATACCGCAGAAGATGCAGCGCAGGTAGTTGATCTGGTAGACGCGGCCGTAGCGCTCGCCCGCCGAGTACTGCTCCTCGGGCGTGTTGGATGCGGCCTCGACGAAAATCGCGTCAGCGGGGCACGCCCAGGCGCACAGCTCGCAGCCGACGCACTTTTCCAGGCCGTCGGCGTAGCGGTTGAGCTGGTGGCGTCCGTGGAAGCGGGGCATGACGCGCGCGGGTTCGCGCGGGTACTGCTCGGTGACGGTAGGCCGGAAGAAGGAAGCCATGGTGACTCCGTAGCCGGCCATAGGCGCGACGAACTGGGCGAACGCACCCTTGGGGTCATGCTCGAAGAGCATTTCCTCGTCGGTGGTCTTCTCACTCATCGGTGGACTCCTTCGGGCTGTCGATTGCCGAGGCCGGGGCCAGTTCGCCCTCAATGGTGGCGAGGCCGCGCGGCGAGGCAACGGGGGTCTGTCCGGGCAGCGGCGGGACGGGGAAGCCGTCCTCGAAGCCGGTGTATTCGCGCTCGGATGCGGGGATTTCCTCGGGCTCGGGCTTGTCCGTCAGCCAGATGATGCCCAGGGCGATCACGAAGATGACGCCCACGCCTCCGAAGAGGATGTGGTTGGGCAGCGCCACGAACTGGGTGATGCCGCGCACGAGGGCGACGAGCACGAGCCAGCCCAGGGCGATGGGCATGAGGCGCTTCCAGCCGAGGTTCATGAACTGGTCGTAGCGGAAGCGCAGCAGCGTGGCGCGCGTCCAGATCAGCAAGAACATGAAGAACCAGATCTTCAGGAAGAACCAGAGCATGCCCCACCAGCCGGAGTTGAGGAACTCGACGTGGGAGAGCGGCCACGGGGCGTGCCAGCCGCCGAAGAACATCGTGGTGGCCACGGCCGAGACGTTGAGCATGTTGACGTACTCGGACAGGTAGTACCAGCCGAACTTCATCGACGAGTACTCGGTCATGTGGCCGGCGACGATCTCACCCTCGGCCTCGGGGAGGTCGAAGGGAAGACGGTTGACTTCACCGGTGGCGCTGATGCAGTAGATGACGAACGCGGGGAACAGGGTGAATGCCCACCAGAACTGTCCCTGAGCGGCCACGATCTGCGAGGTGGACATGGAGCCCGACATGAGGAACACGCTCACGAGGGACAGACCCATGGCCAGCTCGTAGGAGATGACCTGCGCGGAGGAACGCACGGCGCCGTACAGGGGCAGGGTCGAGCGGGTCGACCAGCCACCCAGGACGATGCCGTACAGGCCCAGCGAGGCGATCGCCAGGATGTACAGGGAGGCGACGGGCATGTCGGCGAGCTGCAGCGGCGTCGAGTGACCGAAAATCGTCACGTTCGGGCCCATCGGGATGACCGCGTAGACGCTGAACGCCGCGAAAGCCGCGATGGCGGGAGCCAGGAAGTACAGGAAACGCTCGGCCCGGCGGGTCCACATGTCCTCCTTGAAGAGGAGCTTGCCCGCGTCGGCGAACGCCTGGAACAGGCCGAGGGGGCCCGCGACGTTCGGGCCGGGACGCGTCTGCATGCGGCCCAGGCCTCGGCGCTCGACCCACAGGGCGAGGAGCACGTTGGCGATCAGGAAGACGATGATGAACACAGCCTTGATGAGGCTGAGCCACCAGGTTTCCTGGCTAAAGTCCGCGGCGGTGTATTCCGGGACTGCGAAGGGTGCGAGTGTCATCGTGCCACCTCCTGCGTGGCGCGCAGGGTCGCGACGGTGCCGGCACCGCCGAGGTTTTCGTGAATAACGGAGCCGGTCGAGCACTCGGGCACCCACGCGACGGAGTCGGGCAGGTCCGCGATGGCGGCCGGGAGGGTGATCGTGCCTCGCTCGGTCTCGAGCGTCGCGTCCGCGCCGGGGGCGATACCCGCAGCAGCGAGCGTGGCGGCCGAGGCCAGGAGGACAGGGCGACGGGCCGAACCGGCCAGCCACGGGGCGCCATCCTGGAGGCGACCGGCGTCGATCATCGGCTTGTGGGAGGCCAGAACGACCTCGCCCTTGCCGGCGGCAACGGGGGCCTCGGGCGAGACCGGAGCGAAGGTCTGCGGGGCGCCATCCCACTCCATGAGGGGGTTGACTTCCTCGTACAGGTCAGCCAGGGCGGTGATACCCAGGTCGAGGTCGAACTCTTCGGTGAGGCGCACGAGCACGTCGCGGTCCGTGAGGGACGTTGCCGAGCGGGCCTGGCCGAAGGGACGCAGGCGGCCTTCCCAGTTGATGTAGGTGCCGTTCTTCTCGACCGCGGGGGCCACCGGCAGGACGACGTCCGCGCGCTCGGTGATCTCCGAGGCACGAACCTCGAGCGACACGAGGAAGGGAACCTCGTCGAGGGCTTCGCGCACGGCGGCCGGCTCGTCGAAGTCGCGCACGTCGACGCCGCCGACGACGAGAGCCGCAAGCTCACCGGAGGCGGCGGCCTCGATCATCTGCTCGGCGTCGAGGCCGCGCTCGGGAAGCTCGCCCCAACCCAGGGACTGCGCCCCGGCCTCGTCGATGCCGCGACCGAAGGGAAGCAGACCCGGGAGGAGGCCGGCCTCAACGGCGGCGCGGTCACCGGCGCGACGCGGGACCCACGCGAGGCGGGCGCCCGTGCGCTCGGCCAGAGCGACGACGGCGGAGAGCAGGCCGGGGGTCTGCGCGGCGCGCTCGCCCACGAGGACGATGCCACCGGAGAGGGCATCCGCGAGATCCGCGTAGGCACCGCCAGCGGCGATCGCGTCGAGAACGCCGGGCTCGGAGCCGGGGGCGGCGTGCAGGACCTGGGCGTTCATCTTGCGCGAACCGTTGGAGGTGAAGGGCGCGACCGTGGCGACCTTCAGGCCCGACTTACGGGTGCCCTTGCGCAGGCGCAGGAACATCGCGCCGCACTCGTCCTCGGGCTCGAGGGCGACCAACAGCACCTGACCGGCGCGCTCCAGATCGGAGTACGTGACATCGAGGCCGGAGCCCGCCACGTAGGAAGCCAGGAACGAACGCTCTTCCTCGCTGGCGCGACGCGAACGGAAGTCGATCGAGTCGGAACCGACGACGGTGCGCGCGAACTTCGACCAGGCCCAGGAATCCTCGAAGGTGAGGTGGCCGCCGGGCAGGAAGCCCACGGACGAACCAGCCTGCTCGAGGCCCTCACGGACGCGGTCAAGCGCGTCGGACCAGGAGGTGGGAACCAGCTTGCCATCCTCGCGCACGAGCGGGTAGGTCAGGCGATCGACCTTGTCCCATTCGAAGGCGAAGCGGTCCTTATCGGTGATCCACTCTTCGTTAACCTCGGGGTCGTTGCCGCTCATGCGACGCACGACCTCGCCGCGGCGCACGTCCTGGCGGATCGCGGAGCCCGACGCGTCGTGCTCGGTCACGGCGGCCGTCGACACGAGGTCGAAGGGACGCGCGCGGAAGCGGTAGGACGCGGCGGTCAGAGCGCCGACGGGGCAAATCTGAATGATGTTGCCCGAGAAGTAGGAGGCGAAGGCACGGCCCGAGACGTCGCGCTCAGCGACGGAGAGCTCGCCCTCGTTGAGCGAACCGACGATCGCATCTGTGCCGAACGGCGACGACAGGGACGAGGTCGCGGCGTCCTTGGCCTTCGGGTCGAAGAAGTCGAGCGTGGTCGTGTCAAAGCCGCCGACCTGCTCGCCCATGAAGTAGTGGTGCTCCGTGGGGGCGGTGCCGCCGCCTCGGCCCTGCAGGTCCATGAACACGTCGCCAGAGATTTCCTTGCCAAAACGCACGCAGCGCTGGCACAGGATGCAACGCTCGCGATCCAGCAGGATCTGCGAGGTCAGGCGCAGAGGCTTCTTGAAGGTGCGCTTGGCGTCCGTGAAGCGGGACTTGCCGCGTCCCTCGGTGAGCGCCTGGTTCTGCAGGGGGCACTCGCCGCCCTTGTCACAGACGGGGCAGTCCAGCGGGTGGTTGATGAGCAGGAACTCCATCACGCCGCGCTGGGCGCGGTCCACCACCTCGGAGGTGTGCTGGGTCTTGACGACCATGCCCGGGGTGACGGTCTGCGCACACGAGGGCTGGGGCTTGGGCATGAAGCGCAGCTCGCCCGTGTTGCGGTCGGGCATGCCGACCTCCACGAGGCACTGGCGGCATGCGGCCACGGGAGCCAGCAGCGGGTGATCACAGAAACGCGGGATCCGGATGCCGGCCTGCTCGGCCGCGCGGATCACGAGCGTGCCCTGGGGGACAGAAACCTGAACGTCGTCGATGGTGACGTCGATCATGTTGGGTGCGTCGCTCATCGGCCACCTCCTCGCGCGTAGTTAGCGGACGCCTCGTAGGGGAAAAGCTCACGGGCGGGCGTGGTCAGCCCGGCCTCGAACTCGTCGCGGAAGCGCTTGATGCCCGACATGATCGGGGTTGCTGCGGCGTCGCCCAGCGGGCAGAAGCTGCGGCCCGCAATGTTGTGTGCGATCTCGTCGAGCAGGTCGACGTCGCCGGGGCGGCCCTCGCCTCGCTCGAGACGCAGCATGATTTGCTTCATCCAGTAGGTGCCTTCGCGGCAGGGCGTGCACTTACCGCAGGACTCGTGCTGGTAGAACTCGGACCAGCGGGTGATGACGCGAACGACCGAGACCGTCTCGTCGAACACCTGAAGGGCGCGCGTACCCAGCATCGAACCGGCAGCGCCCACAGACTCGTAGTCGAGGGGCGTGTCCAGCTCGTCTTCGGTGAAGATCGGGGTGGAGGAACCGCCGGGGGTCCAGAACTTCAGCTCGTGGCCGTCGCGGATGCCGCCCGCCATCTCGATGAGCTCACGCATCGTGATGCCGAAGGGAGCCTCGAACTGGCCGGGGTTGTTCACGTGACCCGACACGGAGAAGATGCCGTGGCCCTTGGACTTTTCGGTGCCCATGGACGCGAACCATTCGGGGGAGTTGCGGAAGATGCCCGCAACCTGAGAAATGGTCTCGACGTTGTTGACGACCGTGGGACGGGCGTACAGACCGGCGACCGCGGGGAACGGGGGCTTGAGGCGCGGGTGGCCTCGGCGACCCTCGAGGGAGTCGAGCAGGGCCGTCTCCTCACCGCAGATGTAGGCGCCAGCGCCCGCATGGGCGGTAATGCGCAGGTCGCCGAGCACGCCGGACTCGGTCGCCTCGCGCACGGCCTGCAGCAGGCGACGGTACACGTGGGTGACCTCGCCGCGCAGGTAGACGAACGCGTGGTCGCAGCCGATCGCACGGGACGTGATCGCAATGCCCTCAATGAGGACGTGCGGGTTGCCCATGATCAGCGGGATGTCCTTGCAGGTGCCCGGTTCGGACTCGTCGGCGTTCACCACGAGGTAGCGGGGGCCACCGTCGGCCGGGGGCAGGAAGGACCACTTGAGGCCGGTCGGGAAGCCTGCGCCACCACGGCCTCGCAGGCCGGAATCCTTCACGACCTGCACGATCTCAGCGGGTTCCATGGTCCGGGCCTTTTCGAGGCCCTGGTAGCCACCGCGAGCCCGGTAGGAGTCCAGCGTCCAGGAACGATCCTCTCCCCACCCGTTGGTGAGGATCGGGGTCAGCGGTCCGGGCGCAACGTATGCGGTACTCACTTCGCCTCTTCTCCCTTCGTGTCAGCGGCCTCGTCGGCGACCTCCACGGCGACCGGCTCGGTCCAGCCCTTCGCCGCTGCGATCTCGCGGCCCAGCAGCGTGGAGCGGCCCGCGGAGGGGCCCTCGTCCTCGTGGCCGTCCAGGAAGCCGGCCAGGACGCGCTCGTTCTCCTTGAACGTGGGGGCCACGATGGGTCCGCGCGTCGGGTGAATGTCGCGACCGGCCTGGATGTCATCGATCATGGCCAGCGCCGACTCAGGGCTCTGGTTGTCGAAGAATTCCCAGTTGACCATGACGACGGGCGCGTAATCGCACGCCGCGTTGCACTCGATGCGCTCGAGCGTGATCTTTCCGTCTTCGCTGGTCTCATCGGTGCCGACGCCGACCTTCTGGGAGACCTTTTCCCAGATCTCGTCGCCGCCCATGACGGCGCACAGCGCGTTCGTGCACACACCCACCAGGTAGTCGCCGGTGGGGTGGCGCTTGTACTGCGTGTAGAAGGTCGCGACAGCGCTGATCTCTGCGCGGGGCAGGTCCAGCGTGGCGGCGATGAAGTCGATGCCGTCCGGGCTGACGTAGCCGTCAACGGACTGGATCAGGTGCAGCATCGGCAGCAGCGCGGAGCGCGAGTGACCGTCCGGGTAGCGGGCGATGATCTGCGCGGCGTCCGCCTGCAGGCGTGCCAGGGTGTCGGGTGTGTAGCTCATCGGTCAACGCCTCCGAGAACGGGGTCGATAGCGGCCAGTGCGACGACCACGTCGGCCAGCTGGCCGCCCTCGGTCATCATGGCCAGCGCTTGCAGGTTGGCGAAGGAGGGGTCGCGGAAGTGCGCGCGGAACGGGCGCGTGCCACCGTCGGAGACGAGGTGAACGCCCAGGATGCCCTTCGCGTGCTCGACGGTCTGGTAGACCTGGCCGGCGGGCACGTGGAAGCCCTCCGTGACGAGCTTGAAGTGGTGGATGAGGGACTCCATGGACTCCCCCATGATCTCGCGGACGTGCTCGGCCGAGTTGCCCTGGCCGTCCGTGGCGACCGCGAGGCGCGCGGGCCAGGCGATCTCCGGGTCGGCGACCATGGTGGGCGCGCCCTCGCACTGGTCCAGCTTGTCGAGCACCTGCCAGATGATGCGCATGGACTCGTAGCACTCGTCGAAGCGAACCATCGTGCGGTTGTAGACGTCGGACTTGTCGCGGGTGGGAATATCGAACTCGAAGTTCTCGTAGCCGCAGTAGGGCTGGCTCTTGCGCAGGTCCAGGGGCAGGCCGGCGGCGCGCACGCCGGGGCCGGTCGAGCCGAGGGCCATGAGGCCGCTCAGCGGCATGACGGCCACGTCGCACAGACGCTTCTTGAAGATCGGGTTCTCCACGAGGATGTCCTGGAGCTCGCCGATGTCCTTACGGCACCGACGCAGGCGGTCACGGATGTAGTCCGTGGTGCCCTCGCCGATGTCCTGCACGACGCCGCCGGGGCGGATGTACTCGTGGTTCATGCGCAGGCCGGTGATGCGCTCGAAGATACGCAGGATCTCCTCGCGGCCACGGAAGCCGATCGTCATGATCGTGGTGGCACCCATTTCGTTACCGGTCGAGCCGATGGCGACCAGGTGCGAGGCGATGCGGCACAGCTCCATCACGAGGATGCGGATGAGGGACGCGCGCTCGGGGATGTCCTCTTCGATGCCGAGGAGCTTCTCGACGCCGAGGCAGTATGCGGCCTCCTGGAAGAAGGGAGCGACGTAGTCCATGCGCGTGCAGTATGCGACGCCCTGAGCCCACGTGCGGTACTCCATGTTCTTCTCGATGCCGGTGTGCAGGTAGCCGGTGTCGATGCGGGTCTCGCGAACCTTCTCACCGTCAAGCTCGAGGATGAGGCGCAGAACGCCGTGGGTCGCGGGGTGGACCGGGCCGAGGTTGACGACGATGCGCTCGGAGGTGATGGCCTCGATCTCGTGCAGGACGTCGTCCCAGTCACCGCCCTGGGTGAGGACCTCGGGGATGTCCTCAATGGGCAGGTCGGTCGCGCCGGCGGGCGCGTGGAAAGCGGTGGTCATCAGTTCACACTCCTACGAACGTCGGCGGAAGCGTTGACGGCGCCCTTGAACTCGACGGGGATGCCGCCCAGCGGGTAGTCCTTGCGCTGGGGGTGTCCGACCCAGTCGTCGGGCATCGCGGTGCGCGTCAGCGAGGGGTGCCCGGTGAAGACGATGCCGATGAGGTCCCAGGTTTCGCGCTCCTGCCAGTCGTTTCCGGGGTAGACGGAGACGATGGAGGGGATGCGGGGGTCCTCGTCGGGGCACGTGACCTCGAGGCGGATCATGCGGTTGTACGTGATCGAGTACAGGGGGTAGATAGCGTGCAGTTCGCGGCCCTTATCGAGGGGGTAGTGCGCGCCGTTGGTGCCCAGGCAGAGCTCGAAGCGCAGGTCGGCATCGTCGCGCAGGTACTTGGCGACGCGCGCGATGTGCTCGCGGGCGATGAAGATGCCGAGCTGTCCGCGGTCGATGGTGACCTTTTCGATGACGTCGGAAACCTTCAGGCCGTCGGCGACGATGAGCTCTTCGAGGACATCAACGACCTGGTCGAACCAGCCGCCGTAGGGGCGGGAGGCCTCGCCGGGCAGGAAGGAATCGGTCACGAGGCCGGCGAAGCCGGAGGTGGAGGAGTCAGTGCCCGCGCCGAAGAGGCCCTCGCGGTGGGCGATGGGCTCGGGGAGGGCGAATCCGCGCTGGGACGAGGCCGGGGCGACCTCGGCGGGCGCGTTTTCCTCGGGGGTGGAAAGGTCGCTCATGCGAGGAGTCCCTTCATCTGGTGGGTGGGGGTCGCCTCGAGGGCGGCCTGCTCGGCGCGACGCGCGATCTCGCGGCGGTGAACGCCGAGGGGTTCCTTGCCGATCTGCTCACGCAGGACGAGGACCGCGTGGATGAGGGCCTCGGGGCGGGGCGGGCATCCGGGCAGGTAGACGTCGACGGGGACGATGTGGTCGCAGCCCTGGACGATCGCGTAGTTGTTGAAGACGCCACCGGAGGATGCGCACGCGCCCATGGAGATGACCCACTTGGGTTCGGGCATCGAGTCGTAGACGCGGCGGATAATGGGGGCCATCTTGTGCGACACACGGCCCGACACGATCATCATGTCGGAGTGACGCGGCGAGGCGCGGAAGACCTCGAGGCCGAAGCGCGCCATGTCGAAACGGGGGGTACCGGCAGCCATCATTTCGATGGCGCAGCACGCCAGACCCATGGTGACGGGCCACTGGCTGTACTTGCGTGCGAGCCCGAGGACCTTTTCGACGCTGGTGAGCGCGATGCCCGCGGGCAAGGATTCTTCAAGTCCCACTTGTCTGTTCCTTACTTATATCTCAGTAATCCAGGCCGCCGCGTCGCCATTCGTAGGCGTAGGGGACGCAGAGGGTGACCAGGAAGCTCATCATGACGACCAGTCCGAACAGGCCCAGCTGGTTGAAGCTGACGGCCCACGGGTACATGAACACAACTTCGATGTCGAAGATGATGAACGTCATGGCGACCAGGTAGTAGCGCACCGGGAATCGACCCTCGGTGAGGTGAGCGCTGGTCGGCTGGATACCGCACTCGTAGTTGTCGGCCTTGGTTGTGGACTTCTTGGTGGGGCCCAGGATCGCGGAGGCGCCCAGGCCTCCGAAGGCTAGTACGAGGGCAGCTGCCGACATGATGAGCAGCGGCACGTAGGGATTCGTCATCGTTCCTCCCGGTTATCGGTAGTGGTGGTCATGCGGGGCGCACCACCTTGGTCAGCATTGTGATGAGTTGGTCGTCGAAATCGCCCCCGGTCCTCTCGTACCCGTCCGACAGGAGTTTGTGGACGAGTGTCATGAGGCGCGGGATGGGCAGTCCGACGTTCGTGCAGGTGCGCATGATCGTCGGGTTTTCGATGAGCGCGACGAAGATGCGGCCCAGCTGGTAGTAGCCGCCGTATTCGTCGCGGAGCATGTGGGGGTATTCGCTCATGGCGCGGTCGATGCCGGCGCGGTGGGAGCGGGAGCGGGCCTGCGCGATGCACGAGGCCGCGTAGCGTCCGGCCTTCATGGCGGGGGCGATGCCTTCGCCGTTGTAGGGGGAGACCATGCCGCCGGCGTCGCCGACGAGGACGAGGCCCTGGGTGTAGTGCGGCTTGCGGTTGAAGCTCATGGGCAGGGCGGCGGAGCGAAGCGCACCGATCTGGTTGTCGGGGGTGAAGCCCCATTCCTCGGGCAGGTTCGCGGTCCAGGTCTTGAAGACCTCCCGGTAGGGCAGGTTGGTGGCGCCAGCGCGCGAGGCGACGGAGCCGAGGCCGACGTTGACGATGCCGTCACCCATGGGGAAGATCCAGCCGTAGCCGGGCAGCAGGTCGGAAGCGCCGGGGGTGCCGCTCCACAGTTCGAGGTGGGATTCCATCCATTCCTCGTTGCCGCGGGGGCTGTGGAAGTATGCGCGTGCGGCGACGCCCATGGGGCGGTTCATCTTCTTTTCGAGGCCGAGGCTGGTGGCCAGTCGGGCCGCCACTCCCCCGGCGTCGACGGTGATCGAGGCGCGCACCTTGGTGGTGGTGGCGTCTTTTCCGCGACCGCTCTTAGCGCTCACGCCGACGACGCGGCCGGAGCCGTCCTGGATGGCTCCCGTGACGGTGACGCCCTCGTAGAGGCGTGCGCCCGCTTCGACGGCGCGCTGGGCGAGCGCGTGGTCGAGGTCGACGCGGGCTCGGGTCATGCCGTAGCCGGGCAGGGACTTCTGGTCAGGCCAGTCCATGTGGACGGTGTGGCCACCGCCGATGACGGTGAGGCCGCGGTTTCGCATCCAGCCGGTGGTGTCCACGCCCATTGCGATGAGTTCATGGACGGCGGCCGGGGTGAGCCCGTCGCCGCAGATTTTGTCGCGCGGGAAGGGGCTTTTCTCCAGGAGGATGACATCGAGGCCGACTCTGGCCAGGTGGTAGGCGGTGGAGGACCCGCCCGGGCCTGCGCCGACGACGACAACGTCAGCGCTCATGTCGCTAGGCATGGTGGATGCCACGGCATTCCTCCGTCATGTGGTGCGCGGGTGCGTCCGCGCGAGTGTGCAAAGTGGATGAAGCGTGCACATCACTTCATTCCGCAAGAAAGCCTAGCTAGGTCACTCTCACCTCGGCGACCGAGCGCACTTTTCCCTGGAGTTTCAACGAACGAGGCCCGGGCAGGCCGCGCTCATAGCACCCATTTGCGCAAGGGAACTCTGTCGTAAATGGTGGCCCTGGCCTCGTCGCACCAGGTGTTACATGCGCTGAGACGAGCCCGCGCGACACCCTCGCACAATCCGATACGATGACCAGCGCCGCAGCGAACAGCAATGGTGGAGAATACTCACGCATCCAACACAGAACACGCGCGACGAACCTCGACACAGACACACTGAAGGGGAGCATGCATGGGCTCAGAAGAACAGACTCATACCCGCAGGTATCCACGACGCACCCTCATCGGCATCGCTTCAGTAGCGGTCCTTACCCTCACGATCACGGGTACAGCCTGTGGCTCGCGCCAGCCCAGCGCAGATAGCCAGGCACAGTCCGCACAATCGCCCGCGCAATCCTCCTCGGACCAGGCCCCAACCCAAGAATCTGGAGCCTCCACAGCCGCGCCGACGCCGACGGAGGCGACGCCGACGGAGGCGACGCCGACCACGCCTGCGTGCGAGGACGGCTCCCCCACACCCATCGGCACATGCCTGCACCCCGCGTCGGTCCAGTGGCTCCCCGACCTCCTGCCAGACCCGCGCGAGGTGGACCGCACCGATCCCGAGGCCGTCGCCAGAGCCTACGTCATCACGCTTAACACGTGGGATGCATCGCGCGATAAATCCAACGCCTATGCATCCATCCGCGCGAGCGTGTACGAAGTGCCTGAACGAGCGAGCAGCCACACGAAGACGCCCGACCAGCAGCACGGCCAGGGCGAATTCCTTCCACTCCTGGCCAACCGCGCCCACACGACCGTCACCATCACGGGCAGCAACAACCATGGGCAGCAGCCGAACACTGACCCGACGCGCTGGTACGGGAACGTCTACTACCAGCGCAACTACTCGGACAACTCACTGGAACCCGTGAACAAGCGCGAAGTCGTCTTCCTGCGACTGCAGGACGATGGAACGTGGGCGGTCGTCGACAGCGGACCGTACTAAACGAGCCAGCGCACGCACTCCACCAACGAGGCCGGGACCCCACCGAGGGACCCGGCCTCGTTCTCGTTGGACACGAGCGCCGATCGCTCACTCCACACGCGCGGGAAGCCCCGCTCGCACGCCGTAACGGCGCGACGCGCCCGCAGGCAGACGAATGCCCAGCTCACCACACGCTTGTCACACAATCACTTACTGACACAATTTTTCACAATCTTGCACGAAGTGACAACACAGTGATTCACTTGTCAGCCGTGGAAGCCTCGGATCGCACGCGGATGCGATTGCCCTGCGCGTACTTCCACGCGACGCGCCCACGCCGCTCAATGTCCCCAGCCGCAGTACAGACTGAAAGGACCTCGCGATGAGGAAATTTGCTCGCATCGCCATCGCTCTCGCGGCGGCCGCAGGACTGGCGGGTGCCACCCTGCCAGCCACGGCCTCGTCGGCCTCGACGACCCAATGGACCACCCTCGAGGCGGCGCCAGCCCCCGTGTCGAACCCGATGAAGGGCTTCATGCCGTGGGCGCCCGCCCCCGGCGGCAATCCCGTGCTCGCACAGAGCGCGCTGCCCTATACGCTCGAATGGGCGGTCTTCCCGCTCAAGAATGTCGTCACCGGCCCCGACACCTACGACTTCAGCTCCGTCGACGCCATGCTCGATTCCATCGCGGCGCGCGGACACCAGGCGGTCATCCGCTTCTACGTCGACAACCCGGGCGAATCTTCAGCGCTGCCCCAGTACCTCATTGACGGCGGCACGGACACGAGCCGCACATACGACTTCCACGACAATGCGAAGAAGTCTTTCTCCCCCAACTACGACGACCCGAACGTCCAGCAGATGTTCCTGCACTTCGTCGCGGCCCTGGGCAACAGGTACGACGGGGATCCGCGCATCGGCTACATCACCGCAGGCCTGTACGGTTTCTGGGGCGAGGAGCACACCTACCCCTACAACGGCGCGATCAGCTCCCAAAACCCGACGGGCATCAACTGGATGCCCTCCGACGCGTTCCGCGCCCAGCTGGTCGAGGCTTGGGACGACGCTTTCGATGAGACTTTCATCCAGAACCGCTACCCCACCGAGGCCACGAAGGCCCACGGCATGGGCTACCACGATGATTCCTTCGGCTACGCGACCCTCGAGGGGGTCAGCTGGCACTTCATCCCCAAGCTGAAGAAGCAGGGCGAAGCGGACGCCTGGCAGCACGCTCCGATCGGCGGCGAGCTCTACCCGCCCGCCCAGATGTGCCTCTTCTCCCAGCCCGTCAACTGCCCGAACATGGACCCTGAAGGCGACTACAAGGCCCTCGAGTCGATTCAGGGCGCGCACGCCACGTGGCTGATCAACCAGAAGGCTTTCACGGTCGGTTACACGGGCTCTGATCTGACGCGCGCCCAGCAGGCCAGCGCAGCCATGGGCTACACGCTGCAGGCCACCCGCACGTCGGCGACGTACCACGGCGCGAAGGCCACCGTGGCCGTCGACATCAAGAACACGGGATCCGCCCCGTTCTACGCAACATGGCCCCTCGAGGTCGTCCTCGTCGATTCGAACAAGACGATTGTGGCCACCCAGACCCTCGAGTCCCCGCTGCCCTCGGTTCTCCCGGGCCAGACCGGGACCGTCACCGCGCGCTTCACGCTGCCCTCGCAGTATCGGGCGAACGACTCCGCGCAGGAGCTGACCGCCGCGATCCGCGTGGTCAACCCGCTGCCGAACGGCGTGCCCGTGGCCTTCGCGAACGCGACGATGAACGAGCCGCTGCCCGGCTACCTGGGCCTGGCGACTCTGACCCAGGGTCGCGCGCCGAAGAACTAACAACGAGGCCGGGGCAGGGCACTCGCGCCACCCGCAGGTGGGTGCGCGCCGCCCCTGCCCCGTCTACGGGCGCGGCTGCGCCTTCCGCGCCCAACGTGAGAGGCCGGGACCCCACACAAGGGGCCCCGGCCTCGTCGTTATCGAAACGATAGTTACGGCAGCGGCTTGACCGCGCGGTGCAGGCAGGCGATGCCGCCGGTGAGGTTGCGGTACTCGACCTCGCTCCAGCCGTTGGCGGCGATCATGCGGCCGATTTCCTCCTGGGCGGGCCACTGGCGGATCGACTCGACCAGGTAGTCGTAGGCGCCGTCGTTCGTGGAGGCCACGCGGGCAATCGCCGGCATGACGGTCGACTGATAGACGTTGTACAGGCCGCGGAAAATGCGCGAAGGCGGCGTGGAGAACTCCAGCACCACGAGGCGGCCGCGCGGGCGCACGACGCGCGCCATTTCACGCAGCGCGAGCTGCGGGTCCGGAATATTGCGCAGGCCCCACGAGATGGTGACCGCGTCGAAGGTGCCGTCCTCGAAGTCCAGGTCCATGGCGTTGCCGTGTACGAACTCGATCTCGGGGTGGCGCTCACGGCCGACCTCGATCATGCCTTCGGACAGGTCGCAGGCGACGACTTCGGCGCCACCCTTGGCCAGGGAGGCCGACGACGCGCCGGTTCCGGCCGCCAGGTCGAGGATGCGTTCGCCGGGGTGCGGGGCGACCGCCTTGCGCAGGGCGGTCATCCACACGTTGTTCAAACCGCCCGTCATCAGCGTATCCATCGCGTCGTAGCGGGAGGCGACGGAGTCGAACATCGAGGCGATCTCTTCGGGAACCTTGCTCAGGTCCGCTCGCGGGGATTCAGTCATGCGTCAATACTCGCACGTCTTCCAGCACTGTGCCGCCCCTGCTCCTACCATGGAACCCATGCACAACGACTTCGGATGCTCGCGCCTGACCTTTCGGGCGCTGGCCCTACCCCCGCAGCACCCGGGGTCTACTTGCTCACTGACGTCCTTACTTCCCGACTGCGGGGGCGCCGCCTGGCTGGGTGAGCGCCGCCAGATGATCGGCCTGGGACGTGCGCTCACGCTCGAGTCCGCGGCCCCGGGTGCGATCGCCGAGGTGCGCCGCGCGTGGGAGGCCACCCCGGCCTCGGCAACCGCCCCGCACGCTGACGCAGCACGCCCCGGCGAGGCCACCCCGACAACTAACGGCCACCGTCCCGGGGAGGCCACCCCGGCCTCGTCCCCCGCCGGCGGCGCCCCCTCCCCCGTCTTGTTCGCGTCCTTCGCGTTCCGTTCCCCCGCCCGTTCGGTCGCGTTTGTGCCCGCGCTGACTCTCATCGACGAGGCCGGGGCCCGCTGGGCGATCACGGCGGGCATCGGGGACGCCCCGGATCCGCTGGCGGCGGTTGACGAAGCCTTGGCCGTGGCGAGGCCCGCCCCACGCGTGCCAGAGTCCCTGACGTTTGGGCACGGGTCAATGTCGCGCGGACAGTGGCGCGACTCGGTGCGGGCGATGGCGCAGCGCCTGCGCGAGGGTGCCGCCGACAAGGCCGTCATGGCGCGCGACATGACGGTGCGATGCGCGCATGGGTTTGATGAGCGTTTCCTGCTCGAGCGCCTGAGCGACCTGTACCCGTCGACGTGGCGTTTCTGCGTGGATTCGCTCCTCGGCGCGTCTCCGGAGATGCTAATCGCGGCCTCGGGCGGCACGGCGACCTCGCGCGTCCTGGCGGGCACGTGCAAGCCCGGCGAGGGCGAGATGCTCGCCTCAAGCGCGAAGGACCTGCGCGAGCACGACCTGGCCTCCGAGTCGGTGTCCTCGATCCTGACGCGTCTGTGTACCTCGGTGACGACTCACGGGCCGTTCCTCCTGTCGCTGCCCAACGTCGTTCACCTGGCGACGGACGTGCACGCGCGCCTGGGGTCCACTCATCTACTGGATCTGGTGGCCGCCCTGCATCCGACGGCGGCCGTATGCGGCACCCCGCGCGACGCCGCGATGCGGCTCATCGAGGAGCTGGAAGACACCGAGCGCGGCCGCTACTCGGGGCCCGTGGGCTGGGTGGACACGGCGGGCGACGGCGAGTTTGCGATCGCGCTGCGCTGCGGACTCACCTCGGGCACGCGCCTGCGTCTTTTCGCGGGCGCGGGCATCATGCCGGATTCCGACCCGGACGCCGAGCTGGCCGAGACCGAAGCGAAGATGCGCCCGCTCCTGGACGCCCTCGGGGTCTAAACGACCCGTCGACACGCAAAGGCCCGCCGCCCCTTCACAGGGACGGCGGGCCTCGTCAGTGCGCGGCACTCAGGTCACGCAATACTCGAGTCACGCCGCAGCGCGCGCATACACGCAACGCGCACGCGACGCACGCAGCTCACTGGATCCGCACGGACACGTCCTGCGTGGCGCCGTCGCGCACGATCGTCATGGCGACGGTGTCGCCAGCCTTGTAGCGGCGCACGTAGCCGATGAGCTGCTTGGGGCTGGTCACTTCCTGACCTTCGACCTTGACGATGACGTCGCCGGAGCGAATGCCCGCAGCGGATGCACCGGAACCTGCGGAGACCTCCTGAACCTCGGCGCCGACGTAGGTGTCGGAGCCGACGGTCGTCGTCGCGGCCTTGACGGTCACGCCGAGCATGCCGTGGGACGCCGAGCCGGTGGCGATCAGCTGATCAGCAACAGAGACGACCAGGTCGGAGGGGATCGCGAAGCCCAGGCCGATTGAGCCGGCCTGCCCGTCGGACGAGGTGGCGAGTGACTTGATCGAGGAGTTAATGCCGATAACCGCGCCGGTCGCGTCGAAGAGCGGGCCGCCCGAGTTGCCGGGGTTGATGGAGGCGTCGATCTGGATTGCGTTCGTCACCACGAGGTCCGAAGACGCCTGGGTGCTGTTCTGCGACGAGCTGTCCTCGTCCATGGAGACCTCGACGGGACGGTTGAGGGCCGAGACGATGCCGGTCGTCACGGTGTTCGACAGGCCCAGCGGCGCGCCGATCGCCATGACGGGGGCGCCGACCTTGAGGTTCGCCGACGTCGCAAAGCGCGCGACAGTCAGGTCCGTGGGCGGGTTCTCCAGGCGGATGACGGCCAGGTCGGTGGTCTTGTCGTGGCCGACGATCGACGCGGAGTAGAGTCGCCCGTCCGCGAGGGTCACCTGGATCTGGCCGCCGCCCAGGACGGAGGAGATGACGTGGTAGTTCGTGACGATGTCTCCCTGCGCGTCGTAGATGACGCCCGAACCGGTACCACCCGACGAAGCGCCCTGGGTCTGGATCGTGACGACGGCGGGCGATACGGCGGAGGCGACGTCCGTCCAGTCCGTCCCGGAGCTGTTCGACGCGGGCACGGCCGTGACAGTTCCCCCGTTGAGGTTGGTCGGCGTGGAGGCGCGCAGCATGGCCGGGCGCGCGAAGAACACGGCGCCGAGGGTCAGGCCGATCGTCACGAGCATCGCGCAGATGAGGGCGACCCAACCCGGCCCCTTCTTCGTGACGACGACCGTCGGGGCGACAGCCGCCTCGGGCGAGGTCGGGGTCGCGTATCCGCCGTAGGGTTCGCCCGTGGGGGCGGAGTATGCGCCGCCAGCCGCGGGGACTTCCTCGGCGGAGGGGGTGGGCATCTCGCGCGTGGCGTCCTGCGCGGGCGGCAGTTCCTGGGTGGTCGAGTGGTCCTGAGCCGTCGCACGCTGCGGATAGGTGGGGGCCGAGGCCGTGACCGCATCGCGCGACGAGTCGGCGTCGGGGGCCGGAATCTGAGACTCGTTCATGGTTTCCTCTGGTGTCAGTTCGTTATCTGTCCACCAGTATGAGTCGCTTCCTCAAAGGGCCACTGAATGCGTCCTGTAAGTTTCCTGAAAACCGCTGCTCTCACAGCGAACGCGTCCCACGATGGTCAGTTGAGGATGTCCCGTATGGCGCCGTACAGGTGCGCGCCGCGCTCGACGGGGACGTGGACGAGGCGGGGGCCGGCCTGCGGGGTCTCCAGCACGCGGGCGAGCTGCGCGGGATTGTCGACGCGGGCGAAGGCCAGGCGGTATGCGGCCGCGAGCGCCTCGTAGTCGACGTCCTGCGCGACGCCGAACCACCGGTCGTAGGCCTCGGGGGTGGTGGCGCGCCCGTGTTCGAGGGTGGCGAAGATGCCGCCGCCGCGGTCGTCGGCGACGATGATGTCGAGGTGTGCCCGTGCGGCCACTGCCAGGGCCAGGGAGGACGCGTCGTGGCAGGCCGTCAGGTCACCCATGACGGCGGTGACGCGCTGGCCAGCAGGGACCGTGGTCTCGCCCCCGTATCCGGCGCCCACGGCGATACCGACGGCGGTCGCGATGGTGCCGTCGATGCCGGCCTGCCCACGGTTGGAGTGGACGACGCGGCCTTCCAGCGTGGGGACGGCCAGGTCGAAGGCGCGCACGGGGTTGGAGGCGCCGAGGACGAGGGGCCCGCTCGTGGAGGCGGCGACGGCTCGCGCGAGGTCGAGCGTCGTGCGCCCGGAACCAGCGGCGAGCAGGGAATCGATGCGCTCACCTGCGTCGCGGGCGGCGTCGCGTACGCGGGATGCCCACTCGGCCTGCGCGGCGCGAATCGGCTCGCGCGCGTGTTCCAGGTCGGCCACCACGACCGAGGCGTTGCCGGAGATATCCACCCACGGGGCGTGCGGGTCGACGAGGATGACGCGTACGTCGGGGCGCGCGAGGAGGGCGTGGATGGGGCGAGACAGCGTCGGGCGGCCCGTGACGACGACGGTATCGGCCTCCCGTCCCAGCGACGAAGCGACGAGTGACTGCTCGAAGGGGGTCACGCCCCCGTCTGCCCACGCGCCCGAGGCCGGTTCGGCAAGGAGCGGGAATCCCGAGGCGCGCGACCATTCGAGGGCACGAGGCGAAGCCCCCTCACCCGCGACGATCAGCCCCGCGGTGGCAGGACCGACCACGTCCTCCCAGCGCGCGCTCACGGGGGAGGCGGCGAGCACCCGGGTCGGGCGAGGGACGAAGGAAGCCCCGGCCTCGTCCCCGGAAGCCGCTGGGGACGCGGGCGAAACGGGCGTGAGCGGGTCGCGGAAGGCGACGTTGATCTGGACGGGCCCGGGGGTGCCCGTGGGTGCGCCGCACGCGGCGGCGACGCAGCGCGTCAGGTGTCCGACGAGCGTCGTCGAGGCCTCCTGAGGTTCCAGGTCCACCTGCGCGCGCACGTGGGTGCCGAAGAGCCGCGACTGGTCGGTCGCCTGGGACGCGCCGACGCCTCGCAGCTCGCCGGGGCGGTCGGCGCTCACAACCAGGAGCGGCAGGCGCGCGTGGGAGGCCTCGAGAACGGCGGGTGCCAGCTCTGCGACGGCTGTCCCCGAGGTGACGACGATCGCGGGCAGGGCTCCGGTGCGGGCCAAGCCGACGGCCATGAACCCGGCGCCGCGCTCATCCAGGACGGCGCGCGCGTCGCCGCTAAACGCGCCTGCCTCGAGCGCGTAGGCGAAGGGGGCGCTGCGCGATCCGGGGCAGTACAGAACGTGCGTGAGGCCCAGGGCGTCCAGGGACGCGAGGATGGCGCTGGCGGTATCGACGGAGGGCATAGGCCCAGCCTACCGGCCCCCAGCCCCCAGATGCTCGGCCATTCCCTCCAGGCGCATGCCCCAGCGGGAGACGAGATCGCCATCGACCGGCGTGCGGTCGATGAGTTCCTGGTCGGGTTCGCGCCGCCCCACGGGCAGGCGTCCGCGCTCGGGAATCAGGGGCTCGGTCACGTCCCCCACCAGCAGCGAGGCCGTGGCCAGGCCGGCCGCCCGGGGCACGCCGGGCACTGCGGCGGCCGCGGCGACGCCGACCGACAGGCCGACGGAGGTCTCGAGGGCCGAGGAGACGACGACCCCGAGCCCGCTCTTGCGAGCCACCTTCAGTGCTGCACGCACGCCTCCGAGAGGCGCCACCTTGATGATGACCACGTCGGCGGCTTCTTTGCGGGCCACCTCAAGCGGGTCTTCGGCTCGGCGGATCGACTCGTCCGCAGCGATGGGAACGTCCACCGAGCGGCGCACCTGCGCCAGCTCATCGACGGTCAGGCAAGGCTGCTCGACATACTCAATGGGAACCACGCCCGCGGCGGCAGCCATCGCGGGGATCGCGGCGCGAGCCTCGTCGACCTCCCACGCGCCGTTAGCGTCGAGGCGAATCATCGCCTGCCCGCCGACCGTCTCACGCAGGGCGTCGGCGACGGCGGCGATGCGCGCGCAGTCGCGGCTCAGGCTCACGCCGGGTTCAGCGACCTTGATCTTCGCGGTCGCGCATCCACCCGAGGCCTTCACTCGCTCGTAGGCCTCTTCGGGGGAAATGACGGGGATCGTCACGTTGACGGGCACGAACTTGCGCCGAGGCACGGGCGGGAATCGGCGGGCAGACTCGAGCGCGGCCGCCAGCCAACGGGACGACTCAGCGTCGTCGTAGTTCCAGAAGGGCGCGGCCTCTCCCCAGCCGGCATGGCCGTGCAGAAGAAGACCCTCGCGGCGCGTCACCCCGCGGAAACGCGTCGTCATCGCTACCTTGTACACCAATATGTCGTCGACGCCCTCGAGGGCGTAACGCGCTTGGCGGCTCAATGTGCGCATCGGAATGCGCATGAGCGTTGGTTGCGGCGCTGCATTCATGAGGAGCCTCCTTACTTACCGGTAATATTATCGCGCAACCTTGGCTTCGCAACAACTCGATCACGCTGAAACTTGTATGCGATTGTGCAGTAAGCGCCCCAAAGTGACAGACTCCCTGACAGAGCAGAACGCCTGGCAAATATACGAGTATTTCACGACACACGCATCAGTGACTAGTTATCTCACCATGCGCGAACACGAGAACATCCTTTGTTCCGATTGGTTAGGTTGCACACGCCCACCGCATCGGAGGGCATGGCTACCCCTTCAGTAGGGGCCGTCAGCTGGGCCCGTCGAGCCCCCTCCCGCACGCACGCGCACCGCACCGCCAGTGCCTCGTCGATTAGAATCCGAGGCATGAGTGCACTCCCCTTCGTCTCCGACACCTTCGATCCGACGCGTTGGCGCGAGGTCGAGGGCTTCGACTTCGCCGACATCACCTACCACCGCGGCATCTCGCGCGGCGCCGAGGTGGACGGCCGCCCCGAGGGCGCCGACATGCCGGTCGTGCGCATCGCCTTTGACCGCCCCGACATCCGCAACGCCTTCCGCCCCGGCACGGTCGACGAGCTGTACCGCGCGCTCGACCACGCCCGCCAGACCTCATCGGTCGCGGCCGTGATCCTGACGGGTAACGGTCCGTCGGCGCGCGACGGCGGATACTCGTTCTGCTCGGGCGGCGACCAGAGGGTCCGAGGCCGCGACGGCTACCGCTACGAGGTTGAGGGCGCGGACCCGGAGGCGGCCACCGCGCAGCGCCGCGAGCAGATCGACCCCGCGCGCGCCGGACGCCTGCATATCCTCGAGGTTCAGCGCCTGATCCGCACGATGCCGAAGGTCGTCATCGCGGCTGTTCCCGGCTGGGCAGCTGGCGGCGGACACTCCCTCAACGTGGTCGCAGACCTGTCGGTCGCCTCCATCGAGCACGCGGCCTTCATGCAGACGGACGCGAACGTCGGCTCCTTCGATGCCGGATACGGCTCGGCGCTGCTGGCCCGCCAGGCGGGCGATAAGCGGGCGCGCGAGATTTTCTTCCTCGCCGAGCGCTACGACGCTGAAACTGCTGAGCGCTGGGGCGTCATCAACCGCGCCGTCCCCCACGCGCAGCTGGAGGAGACGGCCCTGGAGTGGGCCGCGACCATCGCGACGAAGTCCCCGCAGGCCATCCGCATGCTGAAGTTCGCCTTCAACCTGGCCGACGACGGGCTGGCCGGTCAGCAGGTCTTCGCCGGCGAGGCCACGCGCATGGCGTACATGACGGCCGAAGCACAGGAGGGGCGCGACGCCTTCCTCGAGCATCGCGCCCCCCGCTGGGAGGATTACCCCTACTACTACTGAGTCGCTACTGCGGTTTGCTCCACTTCTGGGATGCGCCGCCGTGGCAATCCCAGACCGTCAGGCGGTTGCCGTTCGTGTAGTGGTCGCCGTCCAGCGTCAGGCACTTGCCTGAGTGCGGGTTGTAGTACTGGTTGCGCGGCGTGTAGTACCAGGTTTGGGAGGGCGCGCCGTTGCAGTCCCAGAGGTGGGTGTAGGTCCCGTTCTCGGTGCCCTGGTATTCGAGGTCGACGCACTTGCCCATGACGGAGAGCGTGTTGCCGTCGTAGGTGACGCGCTGGGCGGGAACCGAGGCGCAGTCGTAGAGCTGGATGGGCGTCCCGTTGGCGGATGCTCCCTCTCGAACGTCCATGCACTTTTGCCCCTGGTTCACGACGTTGCCGTTGCCGACCGTGTTCTGTCCCATGTAGAGCACGTCCCAGGCGTGGAGGTTGTCGACGTCGATATCGACGTAGTTGCCCGTCTCGTCGGTGCCGAGCCGCGAGGGCAGGGCGACGGCTCGCGTCCCGCGCTCGGTATCCGGGGTGACCTTGTAGACGGTGCCCGGCGTGGGCGAGTCACCGTAGTGGTAGCGCACGGTGAAGGACCCCGTGTCGCTCACCGCATTGCCGGGGTCGCGCCAGAATTCGTCGTTGCCCAGCAGGTTGATCAGGTGGATGACATCCATCCCGCCCGAGCGCATGACGCGTGCGTAGATCGTGTTTTTCAGGCCGTTGCGCGACACGTTGTATCCGGGGATCTCCACGATCGAGTCGTCGAGGGGACGCAGGGTCGGCCCGTAGAACAGCTCCTCGTAGCCGGTGGTGACGTCGTAGTAGCGGGTGATCCACTGCGTCAGTTCCTCGTCCATCCACTTGGTGCGATCCGGGAAGTAGGCGGCGGCGATCATGCGGTCGCCCTGCCCCATCTCGATGTGGCTGGCGCCGTTGGCCGCGAGCGCCGCATCGAAGAGCTGGACGGAGGGAGTGGAGAAGGAGTTGATGTGCAGCTCGTCGAGGTTGATGTACCCGTAGTCGCCCTCGTCGACGCTGATCGTGACGGTGTGGTCGCCCTGGGTGAGATACGCCCAGGTGCCTCCCTCGATGTTCCAGTGGTCCCAGTCCTGCGTGAGGCCAAGAAGGACGTTTCGCGAGACGACGCGCCCGTCGACGGAGAAGGTTCGCGCTGCCATGTCTCCCGTGGCGTTGGACCATCGGGGGACGAGGCCGTAGTTGCGCGAGGCGTCCACGTGGACGCGGAAGGTCACGGAGTCTCCGCGCTCACCGAAGTGGTCGATGAATCCCGTCCCTGAGTAATCGCGGTGATCGGTGGCCACCTGCACGCCCGTGCGCGTTGCGGTCGAGGCTTCGGCCTCGTACCCGGGGCCGTTGTTCCACTTGTTGTTGACGTATCCGGCGACGACGGCGGGCTTGTTCCCCGACAGGATGCGCTGTTGCTGGAGGTAGTTTTGCACTTCCTCGTAGCGTTCGTGGGAGTCCCACATTTCCGTGTACTCGTAGGTCGCTGCCCCTGCGGCCATGTGGTCCATACCGAAGCCGTCCACCGCGTTCATTCCGACGGGTTTCCCGGTGGCGTCAGCCGTCTGATCGATGAGCGTGCCGAAGGCTTTGGGCAGATCGACCGGTACGCCTCCGGTTGTCGCCATGCCTCCCTGGTGATCCTCGCTGTGGCCCCAGTCGCCAAGCTGGTCGAGGTGGGTTCCGTCGAACCCGATGTCTTCGCTCTGGTGGACGTACTGGGAGACGATGTGCGAGCGCCACGCCGGGTTGGATGGGTCCATGATCCACAGGGTGGAGTCCGGACGGTTCGCCAGCATTTCGAAGGACCAAGGACTGCCACTCGAGCGGTAGGTCAGTCGCCAGTCGGGACTCACCCCGTAGGATTCGTAGCCGTTGAGCGCGGCGTAGCTCATGGAGTACGGGTAGGCCTCGACGGAACGCCACTGGGCGGCATGAATGAGGCCCGTAATGGTGTCTCGCGACATTTTCTCCCCGCCCCACGAGGACCAGGTGGGGGCGACGCCGTTTCCGTCGTAGGGAACCGGTGCCTCGTGGCGGTACATCCAGTCGTAGAACTGCAGGGCGTTGATGTGGTACTTCTGGGCGAGGTCGTCGACGGCCCTCTGCTGGTCCGCCCCGCTCATGCCCTCGGGGTAGGAGTCCAGGAATCCGAAGCGCAGGTAGCGATACGGGTCGGAGGACACGTCCAGCGCAGTCTCGCCCTGCGCGCCGTTGTCCGAGTCGGCTTCGATGACGTAGCCGGTGTAGTCGCGGTCGGGGGCGCTGAACTCCCAGGATGCGCGCCCGTATCCGTCGACGGGCCGATCGTCCGAGGCCATGACCTGTTCACCCAGGTGCATGAGGCGGAATCGAACGTGGGAGGCGCCGGTGACCTGGGCGGTCACGTCGACGCTCTGGTTAGGCAGGTATCGGGCGTTTTCTGTCCAGACGCGTGTGATCTGCGCCTGGGCGTGCGCCGGCGTCACCATCCCGATGATTCCGGCAGCGGTCGCCGCTGCCGTCGCGACGATCGCTATTTTCGCGGGTAATACTCGCGATTTCATGGTGTGTTCCTTTTCAAGACATCGTTGTCTGCCCCGCGCGTGGGTCGGGCGAGGACGGAGCACAAATGGCCTCCGTCGAGCGCGCGTGCTGCGTGCGCGCGTCGAGGCGTCGTCTCCTTCGTCGGTGACGAGGCCTATGAAGACCCCCGGGGCCATCGGTGCCGGCCCCGGGGGAATCGTCATGTGGAGTTAGCGCATGTAGACTCGGGCCTCCCATTCTCCGAGGCTCTCCGGGATACCCCGGTCCTCCTCGGGCAGGTCTCGGTTGGATAGGAGGAGCTCTCCGGTGATCTCACGCGCCGCCTCGCCGAGGGAGGCGGGCTGGGAGGAGAGGTTGACGAGGACCGTTGCCACGGCCTCGCCGAGGGTGCGGCGATAGGCGAAAATCGCGGGCGAGGGAGTGTCGATGCGCTCGAACGCACCGGCCGCGATGACGGGGAGCCCGTGTCGGATGTCCGCGAGCGCGCGGTAGTAGGCGTACACGGAAGACGGGTCGCCGACCTGGGAGGCGGCGTTGATCTCCCGATAGTTGGGGGTGACGCCGATCCAGGGGGTGCCCTGTGTGAAGCCGGCGTTCTCGCTCGCGTCCCACTGGACCGGGGTGCGCGCGTTGTCGCGGCCGGTGAAGGCCAGCCCCTTCAGGACCGACTCGGGGCTCTCCCCCGCCTCCACCGCCTCGCGGTAGTAGCGCAGCGCCTCGACATCGCGATAGTCCTCGATGCCACCGAAGACGCTGTTGGTCATGCCGAGCTCCTCGCCCTGGTACACGTAGGGCGTACCGCGCAGCATGTGCAGGGCGGTGGCCAGGGCCGTTGCCGACTCGTAGCGGCGCGATTCGTCGCCGAAGCGACTGACGGCGCGCGGCTGGTCGTGATTGTCCAGGTAGAGGCTGTTCCAGCCGACCTCACCCTGGGCCTCCTGCCAGGCGCTCAAGCAGTCGGCGAGCTCGCCGGGGCGCAGCGGGCGCGGGTGGAACTTCCCCGCTTCGAGGCCGAGGTCGACGTGGTCGAACTGGAACACCATGTCGAGCTCGCGCCGCGCCGGGTCCGTGAACAGCAGGACGTTGTCGCGGCGCACGCCCGGGCACTCGCCAACCGTCATCGTGCCGCTGCGGCCATCGAAGACCTCGCGGCGCATTTGCGCGAGATATTCGTGCAGGTGGGGACCCTCGGAAAAGTGCGGGAAGCCCTCGCCCCACGCGCGCCCGGGGTAGACGACGCCGTCGGGCAGGCCCGGATCCTTCGAGATCAGGTTGATGACGTCCATGCGGAAACCGTCGACACCGCGGTCGAGCCACCAGTTCATCATCTCGTAGACGGCCGCGCGAACCTGCGGGTTCTCCCAGTTCAGGTCAGGCTGCTTCTTGTGGAACAGATGCAGGTAGTACTGTCCCGTGGCCTCGTCCCACGCCCAGGCCGAGCCGGAGAAGAAGGACCCCCAGTTGTTGGGCTCAGCCCCGGCCTCGCCGCCCACGCACCCGGGGCGGGGATCGCGCCAGATGTACCAGTCGCGCTTCGGGTTATCCCGCGAGGACCGCGACTCGACGAACCACGGGTTCTCGTCGGAGGAGTGGTTGACGACCAGGTCCATGACGAGGCGCATGCCCCGCTCGTGGACGCTCTCCAGCAGGCGGTCGAAGTCCGACAGGGTGCCGAACATCGGGTCGATGTCGTAGTAGTCGGCGATGTCGTAGCCGTTGTCGGCCTGCGGGGAGGCGTAGATCGGCGAGAGCCACAGGACGTCCACGCCGAGGGCCTGCAGGTAGTCGAGTTTTGAGCGGATCCCCTCGAGATCGCCGAAGCCGTCACCGTTCGAATCCTTGAAGGAGCGCGGATAGATCTGGTAGACGACCGCGCCCTTCCACCACTCGTCGGCCCCCAGGCCGTTGCCGCGGGGGTGTAGCGCATCGTTACAGAAGAACATGGAGCACCTGCCATACGTTGAGGTCGGGGAGGGAAACAACGGCCTGGCCGTCGACGATTCGCACGTCCAGCGGGATGAGCGTCGAGCCCGCGTCGGGATCCGCTGCCGACACGCGCGGCACACGCCCGAACAGGGGTTTCAGACGCAGCGTACCGCCTCGCAGCGCGATCGCCGGGCGGTGGGGACCGTCCCACACCGTGTCGGACTGGCCCACCAGGTTGATGAGGTGGACAACGAGGGCATCCCCCGCGCGGGTGACGCGCCGCCACACGCACCCGGGGGCGGCCTCCCAGCACACGGGGGCCTCGTCGAAGGACACGTCGATGTCCGCGTTGTATGCACCCACGTACGAGGCCGTCACGTCGACGATGCTCGGGTCCACGAGGATCTCGTCGTTTTCGACGAGGAAGTCGTACCAGCTGGCGAGCATGTCGAGGGTCTCGTCCTCGGCGGGCATGTTGCGCACGTAGTACGGGTCGACGAGGAGGTGGCCGTCCTCTCCGGCGAGGAGCTGGGTGGCGCCGTGCGAGAAGAGCGTCGCCATCGTGAGCCGCGTGGACGCGTCGCCCACGTCGCGGGCGGCCTTGTCGTAGATGGACTGGTAGGCCGCCAGGACGACCGGCTTCCCGCCCCCGACGAGGCGGGCCCTCGTCGCCACGCGAGCCAGAGCCTCGTACGTGGTGACAGGTTCCCAGGGCTCGATGTAGACCGCGTCCTGCGGGGCGCTCGGCGAAGACCAGGTCGGGAAGTCGTTGACGTTGTTGAACACGAGGGTCGCGCCGGGCACCGCCTCGCGCACGCCTCGGATGAGGGTGTCGAAGGAGGAGGCGACGTCGACGATCTCCCCGTCGGGGCGGACGGCCGCCTTCGGGTAGCCGTACTGGTCGAGATGGAAGCCGTCGAAGCCGACCTCGCGCGCGGCTGCCGCAACGTCTGCCGCGAAGTGGGCGAGCCAGCGCGGGTGCGCGGGATCGACGATGCGCAGGAAGTCGGCGAGCGAGTACGGCTCCCCCACTGGATCCAGCAGGGCCGTATCCTCCCACTGCTCCCATTCGTCATTGCCGACGCCATACACGGCCGCGTAGCCAATCGACCGCGTGCCCACCGCCCGCAGCGCCTCGATGAGGGCGCGCACGGTCGCGAGCGAAATCGGCTGATCGAGGGCGTCGAGGTACTCCTCTCCCCCACCCAGAAGGTCCGCGTGCCGATACGCCCAGTCGTAGAACTGAATCCCGGTCAGGTGCAGGCGACGCGCGAAACGGGCCACGGCCCGGGCGTCCTTTCCCGGACGAAAGGACGCGACGAAACCGTAGCGCAGTCGGTCCGACGCCGACGCGCACACCTGCACGGCACTGGACGCACCCGTCGACGGCTGGGCGACGCCGTACCCGCCGACGCTCAGTTCTCCCAGATCGACGAGGCCGGGGCGCTCGCACGGGACCTCGCGCACGACCTCGCCCAGGTGGGTGACGACGAGGTCGCCGGGATGGGAGGCCTCGACGCGGACGGCCTGCCCGGGCAGATAGACGGATTGGGTGGGGAGGAGCAAGGGAATCATCCTTTCACGGCTCCTGCGGTCAGGCCCGCGACGAAGTGACGTTGGAAAATCAGGTACACGACGATGACGGGGAGGATCGCGATCAGGGACGCGGCAAACACGAGCCCCCACTGGGTGGAGTTTTGCCCGTGGAACAGCTGAATAGCGATCGGGAGAGTGCGCTTCGTTTCCGTCGAAATGACCGTGAGGGCCCACGCGAACTCGTCCCAGGTGGCCAGGAAGGTGAAGATAACGGTCGTCGCGAGCGCCGGCCTAGCCAGCGGCATCGCGAGGCGCCAGTAGCGGGTCCACACGTTCGCCCCGTCGACCTCCATGGCCTCGTCGAGCTCGCGCGGGATCCCCTCGAAGAAACTGCGCAGCAGGAACGTGTTGAGCGCCAAGTTTCCCGACACGTAGAACAGCACGAGGGCCCACAGGTTATCGATGAGGTGCAGCTGCTTGGTGAGCACAAACTGCGGGATGATGAGCATCATCGAAGGAATCATGAGGCCGAGGAGGAGGGCCCGGAAAAACCACTCCTTGCCCGGGAAATCGAATCGCGCGAACGCGTAGGCCATCATCGAGGAGAGCCACACGGCGAGCACCGTCGACGTCACGGACACAAACGCCGAATTCAGGGCGTAGCGGGAAAAATCCTGCGTCGTCCACGCCTGCACGAAGTTGTCGACCGTGCCCGGGTCGGGAATGAACTTCGGGGGCGTCTCCAGCACGTAGGCCTGCGGCTTGAAGGCCGTCGACACCATGTAGGCGAAGGGCAGGATCATGACGATCGCACCGACCGTCAGGACGACGAAGCGCAGCGACGTTCCGGCGGCGTGCATCGTTTTGCGTGACGTGCTCATGCTCCCGCCCTTTCGTCGTCGCGGTTCAACACCTTGAGCTGAACAATCGAAATGATGAACACGAGGATCGTCAGGACGACCGCGATCGCCGAGCCGTACCCGAAGTTCAAGTCGGAGAACGCCAGACGATACATGTAGGTGAGCAGCACCTCGGTCTGGCCGTTGGGCCCACCCTTCGTCATGAGCAGCACCGACGTGAAGACGTTGAGTCCGCCGATCACCAGCATCACGATGACGAAGACGGTGGCCGGCCAGATCGCCGGCACGGTCACGGCCTTGAAGCGCTGCCACCAGTTCGCCCCATCGACGAGGGCAGCCTCCTCCAGCTCCTTGGGCACCCCCTGGAGGGCGGCGAGGAAGATCATCATCGACCAGCCGATGCCCTTCCACACCCCCAGCGCGCAGATCGCGATCATCGCCGTCCAACGGTTCGACAGCCACGACGTGTCCCCCGCGCCCAGGTGGGCGGTCCCCAGCATGTAGTTAATGAGCCCCTGGTCGGCGAACAGGTACTTGAAGAGCAGCGACACAACCACCCAGGACGTGACCACGGGCAGGTAGTAGAGCACCCGGAACAGGGGCTGGAGCGGCGCCTTCGAGCGCAGCAGCATCGCAACGGCGAGGCCGAGGATGATCTGCGGGGGCACCGTCAGCACCATGTAGATCCCAGAGTTACCCAGACCCGTCCAAAACGATGGGTCATGGAAGGCCTTCACGTAATTGTCCAGGCCCACAAAGTCCGAGTTCGAGCCCTTCACGATGTTCCAGTCGTAAAAGCTCATCTGCCCCGAACGCACCATGGGGTACAGGACGCACAGGGCGAACAGGATCATTCCCGGTGCCAAGAACAGGTAGGGGGCCACCGGGTTCCTCCGGGAGGAACGCCGACGCGCGCGAGGCGCCACGGCCTCGTCCGCGGTGGGGGTGCTCATGAGGAGTCCTTTCCCGGGCCCAGCCCCGCGCGCGTGGGGGCCGGGCCCGGTTGCAGGAGCGACGCCAGGTTACTTGGCGGCGCTCAGGAGCGGGTCAATCTGCTGCGCGGCCTTCGTCAGGGCTTCCTTGACGGTCACCTTGCCTTCGAAGGCGGGGGTCAGCTCGGTCTTGAGGATCTCGTCGACCTTCCCGGAATCGGGGATGGACAGGCGAGACTTCGCGGTCTTGAGCTGCTCGGAGAAGATCTTGGTACCCGGCGTCGCCTCGGCCTCCTCGGCCGCGTACTCGGCGACGACCGTCATCTGGCCGGCCTTGCTCATCGGCAGCTGGAACTCGCGCGACTGGGTGAACTCGAGGAACTTGTACGAGGCCTCGAGATTCTTGGTCTGCTCCGTGATGACGATAGACTCGCCGCCGACGACCGAGATCGATCCGCCCTCACCGGCGGGGACCTTAGAGTAGGTGGGCTTGAAGTCCGGGTAGGAGCCCGCCCAGATCTGGTCCATCCACGGGCCGTCGAGGATCGTCGCGTACTCGCCGTTCGGCATGCCGTCCTGCGTCTTGGTCGCGCCCTCGTTGCCGATGATCGCGTTGGGGATCTGCCCCTCCTTGTACAGGTCGACGAGGAACTGGACGCCGGCCACGGACTTATCGGAGTCCAGGTAGCCCGAGGCCTTCGTCTGGTCGGGGTCGGAAATGTCGCCGCCCGCGCTCCAGATCCACGGCATGATGTTCCACTGCGAGATGTCGCCGTCTGCGAACGCGTAGACCGACCCACCCGCGTCCTTGGCCTTGGTGGCGAGGTCCTTCAACTCGTCGAAGGTCTCGGGGGCCTTGTCGACGCCGAGCTTCGACAGGGCATCGGGGTTGGAGATGAGCACGCGCGTGTTCGTATCCAGGGGCAGGCCGTAGTGGTGGCCGTTGTACAGGGTCGTGCCCAGCAGGCCCGGATACACCTTGGCCGCGAGCGCGTCGTAGTTCGGCATGTTTCCGTCGAGTTGCTTGAGGACACCCAGCTTGGCGAACTGAGCGTTCCAACCGAGGTCGGTTCGGATCAGGTCGGGCAGCTCTCCGGCCGCGGCGCCGGTCGTGAGCTTCTGCTTGAGGCCGTCGTACGGCATGTCGACGTACTTGATGGTGATTCCGGGGTTCGCCTTCTCGAAGGCGGGGATGATTTCCTTCTCCAGCGCGTCCTTCTGGGCGCTGTTGGAGCCCGCGCCGTACGTGCCCCACAGGGTCAGTTCGACGGTCGAGGAGCCGGATCCGGAGTCGGAGGACGATGACTGGTCGGCAGTGTTACCGCCACAGGCTGCGAGCATCGAGGCCGCAGCGAAAAGGGTGACACCGACGGTGAGGAGACGCTTCTGCTTCATTGCACTGTGATCTTTCTCGTGATCGCGACCACCTTTGGCCGCTTGGAGGTAATTTCACCACGCAAAATTAGTCTTGTCAATACGCTAGGCAAATTTGAGATTCACGTGTAATCTTTTTTTCACCAGAAAGGAATGGTCATGACCTGGCAGCCCAAAGACGAGCTCGCTTCTGCGGTCGCGCTCGAAGTCCTCATCCACGGCCCGCTCGGCCGCGCTGAACTGGCCCGACGCCTCGGCCTGGCCCCCGCGACGCTCACACGCATCTCGACGGAGCTCATCGCCTCGGGCCTCCTCGCCGAGGTTCCCGAAGCGACCCAGCGCACCTCCGGCCGCCCGACTATCCCCCTCGACGTCGTCCCCTCCTCGCACTACTTCCTGGGCATCAAGCTGACGGATAGCGCGCTCGACGCCACCGTCATCGACCTGAAGGCGACTCCGCGCGACTCCTACCGAGTCCCCCTCGACTCCCTCACGCCCGTCCGCGTCGTCCGGGCGATCGCGGACCTGGCCCACCATGCCCGCTCGGCCTACCGCATTGACGCGATCGGCATCGCTGTCGGCGGCATCGTGAACGCCGACGGCACCGTCGAGTCGGCCCCCTTCCTCAAGTGGCATGACGTCCCGCTCGCTTCCCTCGTATCCGAGGCGACCCGCCTGCCCGCCTTCGTCGCAAACGACCTGTCCGCCTACACGCAGATTCAGCACTGGTTCGGGTCGGGCACCGGCCACTCTAATTTCGCCGTCATCACGGTCGGCGTGGGCGTGGGCTACGGGTGCGTCGCGAACGGGGCGCGCCTGGAGAACGAGGACTCGGGCATCGGCCTCGTCGGGCACTGGCCGTTGGACCCCCTGGGCCCCATCTGCTCCCAGGGGCACCGGGGTTGCGCCGAAGCCATGCTGACGACCCCGGCGATCTGCCGGGACGCGTCGGCCGCCGTCGGCCGCCGCCTCGAGTGGAGTGACGTCATCACCCTCGCTTCTGAGAAGCACCCCGCTGTCGAGGCAATTCTGGCGGCGTCGGGGCGTGCCCTCGGCAGGCTCATCGGCCTGGTGGCGTCGTTGACGGCGCCCGAGCTCGTGATCATCGGAGGCGAAGGCGTCGCTCTCGCATCCCTCAGCGGCGATGCCGTCCGAGAGGGCATCGGCGAAGTGCGCGACCCGCGAGCCACCTCGATTCGCGTCACCCTCTCCGACGGCTCCAACGAGGCCTGGTCTCGTGGTGCCGGCGTCATTGCGTTGCAGGGCTACATCGCGGCCCGAGCCGCGTAGCCGGCCTCCGTGCGGCGGGCCGCGTCGGCGGTCCCGCTAGGTCGCCCACGGTCTGCTACCTGTTGTCTGCTACCTTCTGCCTGCCGCCCCTGTCTGCCGCCTGTTGCCTTGGCCGACCGCTGTCTGCTACCTGCGGCCTTCCATCTGCTGCCCTAGTCGACCGCTGCCTTCCGTCTGCCGATCACTGTCTACCGTCTGTTGCCTGTTGCCTGCTGCCTTCCGTCTGCCGACCGCTGTCTGCCGCCTGTTGCCTGTTGCCTGCCGACTGTTGCCCGCCGCCTTGGCCGACCGCATCTGCCACCTGTTACCTGCCGCCTGTTGCCTTGGCCGACCGCCATCTGCCGCACCAGCCGAGCGCCGGACCAGCCCACCCGCAACTACACCCACGCTGCCACCGATTCGGCCCATCGACGCGACTATCGGCATCGCTCCGGCGCCCCTGAGCGACATGCCCCCACAATTTCGCATGCAATTCCCTGAGGACTCACACCCGCGACGACCCACAAACCGCAGAATTTCAACGATCTGAGTTCACATTTTGAAATACATTCAGGGGAATTGCATGCGAAATTTCTCCCCGCCTGATGAGAGGCGATCACAAGGACAGTGAAGGCACAGACAGACACTCATCACGAGTAGCCTCAGCTGTAGCTCCGGTATAAAACTCTCCCAACACACCCACACCAGCAGCCCAACCGGTACAAAACTCTCCCAACACACCCAGACCAGCAGCACAACCGGTACAAAACTCTCCCAACACGCCCAAAATTGCCCATTTCAGCCCGTTTTGCCCGAGCAGGGAGAACTTTGTACCGCTCGCACCACCACGCCCCCCAGCAGGGAGAACTTTCTACCGCACCCAGCGCCACCTCCGATACAAAACTCTCCCAACACGCCCAAAAAGGCCCATTTCAGCCCGTTTTGCCCGAGCAGGGAGAACTTTGTACCGCTCGCACCACCACGCCCCCCAGCAGGGAGAACTTTGTACCGCACCTAGCGCCAAACCCGGTACAAAACTCTCCCAGCACCCCCGTTCTACAGCGGTTCCGCGAAAAAGTTCGCCCAGCACACCCCACACCACAACAGAACCGCGAAAAAGTTCGCCCTGCACTCCTAAAAACGGCGTTTTTCGCCTCTTTCGCCCCTGCAGGGCGAATTTTTTCGCGCACAAGCAAGCAACAAGCCACACAGGGCGAATTTTTTCGCGCACAAGCAAGCAACAAGCCACACAGGGCGAATTTTTTCGCGCACAAGCAAGCAACAAG
>NZ_JASONN010000087.1:0-389 GCF_030217285.1 Pauljensenia sp. UMB3104
ACTATGTGGGAGCACAAAAACTAATCAAAACCACTCATTCATCCCCCGCACCCTACAGGGTGTTGGGGCTTTTTTATACCCAAAACCAAAAGAATGTGAGGAGCCCATATGGCATATCAAGATATAACCTGCTATGACTCACCGAATTACACGCCTGGCAGGGGCGGCACGCAAGTGAATGTGATTGTTATTCACTGGTGGAATAGTCCGGATCGTAATCCCGGGTTTGAGGGGGCAATACGCACCCTGTGCAACCCGGCGGTTGGCACCTCCGCCCACTGCGTAGCAGAAGCAGGCCGAGTAGCGTGGATCGTAAACGCCGCCGATACAGCCTGGCACGCCGGCGACTACTCCGTCAACAAGCGTTCTATCGGCATCGAGTGTAACCC
>NZ_JASONN010000088.1:0-389 GCF_030217285.1 Pauljensenia sp. UMB3104
CTCGCGTTTAGCGCACTTATGGCACAGGGTGTCCGTTTCAAGGAGTTTCACCCATTGGGGCACATCCTTTGGCCGCACACCACCAACAACACCAACAACACCGCAAGAGGCGCATCGCTTGATGTCGTCGCGCCGTCTGAGGAACCGATCCAAAGGGGATTCACCCGCGTAAACGCCAACCTGCCAATTCCGCGCCGACAGTCCCTTTTCGGTCTCGTCTACGTATTGGCGGCATGCCCCTATTACAGGGCAGGACGCGCAGACCCTTTTCGCCTCCGCAAACTCATCATGCCTACCGTTTTTGGTATTATTCGTGAACAGCTCCGGTGCCCTCGTGCAGGCCGCGTTTTCTGCCCACTGCCCAGGCAAAGGCAGATCCAAACGGGGAT
>NZ_JASONN010000089.1:0-382 GCF_030217285.1 Pauljensenia sp. UMB3104
CTCCTCGGACGAGGCCGGGGCGGGCTGTGCGGGTGCCGCGGGGATCGGGGGACTGGAGTCCATGACCTCGGTCGGATCCTCGGCGGGAGGGGCGGGGATCGCCGAATCGACTGCTGCATGCACGCGGGGAATCTGGTGCGTCACGGGAGCGTCAGCGAGAGGTTCGGGGTGCGGGTAGTCCGCGGGGTTAACCTCGCCGTCGCGCTCGTAGCTGTTGGTCGCGGGGGCCGGCGGCGGGGGAGCCAACGGGAAGGACGCGGATGCAACCTCGGCGCTGTCCGTGGCATCGGTGACGGGCTCGACGCCCAGGGCGGCGAGGGACTCCGCCATCGACGTTCCATTGGGCGCCGGGATGGGATCCTCGTCGGGCGCGGGGATCGGG
>NZ_JASONN010000090.1:0-380 GCF_030217285.1 Pauljensenia sp. UMB3104
GTTTTGAATGTAGCTGAGTTCAAATTAGTGCCCTTTCTGTACTTGTTCGAGTGCTTCTAGTGGGGCGTTGTACCACATGTCGCGGGCTTGTTTGCCGGCATTCCACATGTAGTAGATGTTCGCGAGTTTGTTGTCGCCCTTGTCTTTGCATTGTGCGAGGGCGCGCCAGTATTCTTCTAAGGTACCGGTTGCGCACAAGTATTTTTTGATTGCGTCCCATGCCGCATCTTCTGCGTCTGCGGTCGAAACGTGTGGGAGGCCCTCTTTTATTTCTTCGAGGGTTTCGCCGTCTTCTAGGCACATTTTGATGTAATCAACGTATTCGGCGACGACGGCGGGACGGGCAATTTCGGTGAGGTTGATCCGGGCCTGTTGTAGGT
>NZ_JASONN010000091.1:0-378 GCF_030217285.1 Pauljensenia sp. UMB3104
GCAAGCTTGGCTAACACCCTGTCAGGTAAGGGTCACGAGATCAGTCCGTACGCGTCCGCTCTGGAGTTCGTTCCCTCCAAACGTCACGCCGCGATGGAAACCTTCGACCGGCTCCTCAATGTCGTTCGAGACGCGCCGTTGAAGCCCGCGCGAATTATCGACCGACACGGAACTATCACACCCCCGTTCGAGGAGGGAGAGGCCGGATTCTAGGGGTGGTTGCAAGACGGGTTATGTCCTGAGCAGCAGTTCGAGGCGTTGCTTGGGTGTGTCCCAGTTGAGCGTTTTGCCGGGGCGCTCACCCCGATTGTCAGCGATGACGTCCAGGGCTGCTTCGCTCGGGGGCCAACGATCAGAGCCTTTGGGCATGTAATCGAT
>NZ_JASONN010000092.1:0-378 GCF_030217285.1 Pauljensenia sp. UMB3104
TCAGCCGTCGTCACCACAGCATCTGTCGCGCCTGGCCCGGGCCTGCTCGGCTCGCGCACCCCACTGCGAAGGATCGGGATACTCGACCCCTTCGAGGGTGAGTCCGTGCGCGGGGGCGATCGGCGCAGCCTCGGAGCGTGAACGAGCCCGCAGAATCTGCGCCGGATAGTCGGCGTCGCGCGCGCCCGAGCCCACGAGGAGGAGAGCCCCCACCAGGGAGCGGACCATCGAGTGGCAGAACGCGTCCGCCTCGACTCGGAAGACGAGGGTTCCCTCGGCGTCACGCGCGGAGCGCAGGGTACGCAGCGTACGGATCGTCGTAGCCCCCTCGCGCGGGCGGCAGAATCCGAGAAAGTCGTGTTCTCCGAGGAGGGCGGC
>NZ_JASONN010000093.1:0-376 GCF_030217285.1 Pauljensenia sp. UMB3104
TATTTTGGGGCCGCCCCCTGGGGCGGGTAGGGCCTGGCCACCAGATGCTCCTACCCGCCCCACTACCGGCTGAAAGCAGTGTTTGGGGGCGGCAAAAGTAAACCGCCGAGGGGGATTACCCTGCGGCCGCTACAACCTTCACATTCTCGTAGGCATTTTGTACGCCCAGCGGGATAGTTCTCTTGATGTAGCCGGTCCGGTCAGAGGGCTTCTGCGGGGTGTCGGTTACGACCTCATAAATGTCTATCTCGTCGCCTACCTCGTAGTCCTTGTCGTATTCGGGGCCTTCACGTTCTACCAGCCAAAGCGTGGTGCCTTTAGTGCGGAGGGCCTCCCAAACGGTGGCTTCATCAGCTAGGGTTTTCCCGTGTTCATC
>NZ_JASONN010000094.1:0-371 GCF_030217285.1 Pauljensenia sp. UMB3104
CGGGGCCCGCCCGGCCAGGAACTCGCCGAGGATCGAACCGGTCTCGTCGCCGGTGAGCTGACGCCATCCGCTCGCCGAGGCCTCGTCCGGAATGGCGAGGGCGCAACGATCGGCGTCGGGGTCGACTGCGATAATGAGGTCCGAGCCGTGCTCGCGCGCATGCGCCATCGCCAGATCGAGGGCGCCGGGCTCCTCCGGGTTCGGGAAGGAGACGGTCGGGAAATCGGGGTCGGGCGCCGCCTGCTCGGCGACGAGCGACACCCGGGTAAAACCCGCCTCCTTGAGGACGCGCTCGGTGAGCGCTCCGCCGACGCCGTGCATCGCGGTCAGGGTGATCTTGAGGTCTCCCCGGTGGTCGCCGGCGGCCAAGG
>NZ_JASONN010000095.1:0-368 GCF_030217285.1 Pauljensenia sp. UMB3104
GAACCAGCTATCTCCAAGTTCGTTTGGAATTTCTCCGCTACCCACAAGTCATCCAAGCACTTTTCAACGTGCCCTGGTGCGGTCCTCCAGTGAGTTTTACCTCACCTTCAACCTGCTCATGGGTAGGTCACATGGTTTCGGGTCTACATCATGATACTATGGCGCCCTCTTCAGACTCGGTTTCCCTACGGCTCCGTCTCTTCAACTTAACCTCGCATCATAACGTAACTCGCCGGTTCATTCTACAAAAGGCACGCTCTCACCCATTAACGGGCTCGAACTTGTTGTAGGCACACGGTTTCAGGTTCTCTTTCACTCCCCTCCCGGGGTGCTTTTCACCTTTCCCTCACGGTACTGGTTCACTATCG
>NZ_JASONN010000096.1:0-367 GCF_030217285.1 Pauljensenia sp. UMB3104
ACATTGCCCCGTATCCAACGAACACCATCGAGGTAGGCATCTTTGAAGTTCTAAATGATCGACGCGACAGGCGCGAACGTAGCGGGCTCGTCAATACGAGTAGACCCTAGATGCTTGCCTCCAGCGATCATCATCGAGCGCACTCTGGCGCGAGTGGCAGGGCTTACACAAGGCGCGGAGGTTATCAAAGTCGTGGGAGCCACCGTGCTCAAGCGGGAGAACGTGGTGGACTTCCTGTGCGGGCGTGTACCGGCTGGCCGCGAGGCAGTCTTCGCAGAGCGGGTGGGCGGCGACGTAGGTGGCGCGGATCTTGCGCCACCGTGAGCCGTAGCGGCGGTTGATCTTCGGATCCCGTTGATACTTCCGA
>NZ_JASONN010000009.1:0-90160 GCF_030217285.1 Pauljensenia sp. UMB3104
CGCGGATCGGCTGCTTGGCTCATATCCTGACGCCACACGTGAGCGCACTCCTGGCACCGGTAGCGGCGCACGCTCACGTGCAAGATCGTGGGGCGCCACCCGTAAGGATCGTGCGCCAAGCGCCTGATCACCGTGTCACGCGACTCGCCCTGGCATCCGCAGCGTTGGCACCACCGATCCTCAGCAACAATGCGGCATGCCAACACTGCATGGTCTGGCCACATGTGCTGGCCGGTCACTTCCAGGCCCAGGTCATCCAGGCGCGTGAACGCGCTCAGGTCAGGGCGATCAAAGGTAGTATTGGCCATGTCGAGGTCTTTCGGATGGACGGTGTAGGAATCTCCATCATCGAAAGACCTCGACCCCTACCCGGCCACGACACGCCGAACCCCACCGAACACCCCTACACCCTCAAATGCGAAGAGCCCCATAACACGCATAGAAACACACATCGGATAACTTCAAGCGATAGAAGCAAAATTCCAAAATACAAGGAAAAGCAATCTCGACAGGGAAAACAACCTCCTGATGCACTACACGGGATCATCCCCTGCCGGGGAACACCGCGACCGGGGTCGCGTCGAGCGCTCGCAGGACCTCACAAACGTATCACCCCACCCACTTCCGCGTGCCATGGCGACACAAGTGGCACGATCCTGAAACAATGGGGGCATGTCGAATGACCCGCGTGAAAACCTGCACGGTTCGGATAGCCAGGAGCTGGCCGACGTGACGGCCGCCGCCGAGCAAGCCGCCGAGCAAGCTGGCGAGCAAGCCGCCATGCACATGGCTACCTCGCAGACGCCCGCCCAGTCGATGGCGGACGCGCTCGCCGAGATGTCCACCCCGTCGTTCGAGGAGACGCTCAGCGCCCTCGACGAGGTCGGCGCACCCTCCGAGCAGGAAGCAGCGGCCACGCTCGCCGAGGACGGCGCACTGGACCCGCAGGAAACCCTCGTCTCCGACGGCCCCATCCTCCCGACCGGCACGGCCGAGGCAACCCCCGCCTCGTTCACCACCAACGCACCCCAGCAGGCAGCACCCCAGCAGTCCGCCCAGGAGCTCACGCCCGCCAACAGCGCCAACACCGCAGCAAGCAACGCCACCGGCAACGACCTCGTCGTCGCCGCACCCGTGCACCTGCCGCCCGCCGAGCCTCGCCCCTGGTACCGCTCGCGTCGTTCCTTCTCCGCGAAGGGCCGCGGCGGCCGCGTCCAGGTCGCCGGCCTGGGCATCACCTACACGGATCACGGGTCGGGCGCAGTCCTCCTGGCAAACATCGACCTGGGCTTCCGCGCGCGCTCGCTGAGCGCGATCCTGGATCCGACGGGCCGCCGCGCCCGCGCCCTTTTCCTGATCCTCGCGGGCCTCGAGGAGCCGCAGGCGGGCCGCATCGTCGCCGCGCCCTCACGCTCGCTGGCGGCGCGCCTCGCGGGCCGCATCGGCTCGGTCGCGCTGATCCGCGCGGACTCCCCGCTGGATGAGTCCCTGACGATCCGCCAGAACATCCTGGCCCCCCTGTCCGCGACGGGTTCCGTCGCCGACTGGGACAACCTTGTGGGCGCCCTGCAGATCACGGGCCTCGCCCAGCGCGTCGAACTCCACCCCTCCGAGCTTTCCGAGTGGGAGCGCTTCAAGGCCCTCATCGCCCGCGCGATCGTGTCCGGCGCGGAGGTCTTCCTCGTCGAAGATCCGATCACCCTGCCCGCCGCCGCCCGCACGGAACTCGGCCCCCTCCTGCGCGCCCTCGCGGACGCGGGCTGCGCGGTCGTCCTCGCAACCCCGAACCCCGAGGTCGCCGCCGCCACCGACCGCGCGATCCTCCTGACGAACGGCCGCGTCGCCCTCGACGCGCCCGGTCCCTCCGTCGCGCTCATCAACGCGTCCCTAGAAGCCAACCCCGAGGACCCGAAGGCCCTCCTCGGCCCGATCCCCTCGGCGCTTCCCTCCTCCTTCGACGAGGTCATCTCCCCCACCGGGTCCTCCTCGGCCCCCGCGTGGCACCCGCTCGGCGCCAACGAGGCCGGGGCACAGCCCGCGAACGCGCAACAGGCATCCGCACCCGAGGAAACCCCCACGATTGGGACGGCCGACCACGCCGAGGCGGCCCTCGACGCGGCGACCACCCGTGTGGAGACAGCGCCCGCGCAGGCAAGCCAGGCAAGCCAGGCAACGCAGGTGCCCCAGGCCTCGCCCGAGCCCCGCACCGAGACCGCGATGCGCGGCATTCCCGTCGTCGACACCGAGGACCCGGCCATGGCCGAGCCCGAGGTCTCCGACCTGGTCGTGCGCGCCCGTAAGATCCTCTCCGATCTGCCCGGTTCGATCGCCCCGCAGGAGTAACGGACCGGTCACTGCGAGCCGACCTCCTTCATGAGAGACTAGGCGTATCAGGCGAGGCGCCGCCTCGCTCACCCGCACGCGCAGGAGCACCCATGACTCAGCCCACCCCCCAGCCCGGGCAGTACCCGCCGCCGCCCGTCAACACCGCGCAGGCCGCAGGCGAGGCCCGCCCCAGCATCGGCGCCCTCTTCGCGTCCGTGACCGGCCAGATCTCCGGGATCATTCGCGGCGAGATCGAGCTCAACAAGGCGAAGCTGCGCACCTTCGCAGCCAAGAGCGGTAAGGGCATCGCCCTCCTCGTGGCCGCCGCAGTCTTCGCGCTCTACCTGCTCGGCTGGACGCTGCACACCGCCGAGATCGCGCTCGCGCTCGTCCTGCCCGCGTGGGCGGCGTCGCTCATCATCGTCGGCGTCCTCCTCCTGATCGTCCTGATCCTCGCCCTCGTCGGCGCCCGCTCCCTCAAGAGCGCGCAGGCGCACCGCCCGGACCCTGCCGCGTCGGTCGCCGCCACCAAGGAAGCCATCGAGAAGGGACTGGGCAAGTGAGCACGAACCTCGATCCGCGCAACGTGACCGTCGGCGAATCCGCCCCCGCGTCCACCTCCTCGGAGCCGCGCACGGAGGCCCAGATCGCGGCCGACCTCGAGCGCCAGCGCGCCGAACTGGCCGCCACGATCGACCAGCTGTACGCGCGCGTCCAGCCCGCCGCCCTCGCCCAGGAGGCGAAGGACGAGGCCAGCGCCCGTTTCGCTTCCTTCAAAGAGTCGGCGTCGCTGACTCTGCAGGACGCGGCCGGCGGCAACGCCGAGGCCCTGAAAAAGGTCGGCGTCGTCGCCCTGTCCGCGATCGGCACCATCGGCGTGATCATCCTGCTGGCGACCCGCTCCTCGCGTCGTTCGCGTCGCGAGGCCCGCCGCGCAGCCCGCGAGGCCGCCGCACACACGCTCGCGGCCCTCAAGTCCGACGTGACCGAGGCGCTGTAAGCACCAACTGACGCGAACCGGCGTAACTCCGGCCACACCGGCCGTGGGTTGCGCCGGTTACATTTCCCCGTTTTCGTGGGCTTTCACGGGCCGAGTGCCGCTCAGCTGAGCGCGCAAAACACGATCCAAGGTGAGGTCAAGGCCCGTCTTTAGCTATGATGGTCCCACGAAACATTTTGAACACCCAGGGAACCGCTCTACGCGGACCCGAACGACGCGGAGGGGGTCGACGCCATGGGGCGCGGCCGTCAAAAGGCTAAGCAGATGAAAGTCGCTCGGAAGCTGAAGTATTTCAGCCCCGACACCGACCTAAACGCACTCCAGCGCGAGCTGGCGGATGAGGACTCGTACCTGGCACACGCGCCGGCGGACGAACCCGAAGAGGACGATGCGATCGACGACGACCTCTACTCGAAATACGCCGACTTCGCCGAGATTCCCGCAGAAGATGACGACATCGACCCGAAGCAGCTCGATGAGTCCTTCTGGACGGGTGGATCCTCCACTAAGTAACGGCTCAGCCACACGGCGGACCGAGAACCGGTCCGCCGCTTTGGCGTACCCGAAACACGTTTTCTCATCACCGCTGGTTTATTGAGGGCCACCGAGGTTTCGCACGCGCATCCGCCCATCCACACGCCCGCACGTAATAAGGGGTCGAGGCCCGCAGGCCTCGACCCCTCACGCGCATTCAGAGCGGGCGCGCCGTTCAGCGAAGCTCAGCTCAGCTCACGCAACGCTCAACCCACGCGGTACTCGCCGTGCAGCAGCACGGCGCCCGCCTGGACGCCCTTCGTGCCGGAGATGAGGCGCACGCCGGAGGAATCGGCGCTCAGGTCGGAGACCGACCCGAAACCGGCAACCGTGCCGTCGGCGCCGGCCGACGTGACGGAGCCCAGGACCCACGCGGCCACCCCGGCCTCGTTGATCGCGGATTGGACCTCGGAGGCGACGGACGCGGAGACGACGGCGACCATGCCGACGCCCAGGTTCAGGGAGTCCTCCATGCCGACCCAGGTGACGTCGCCGCCGCGGCGCACCCAGTCGAACACGGCGGGGACGGTCCACGTGGAGCGGTCAACGGTCGCCACCGCGCCGACAGGCAGGACGCGCGACAGGTTCGCGGCCAGGCCACCGCCGGTCACGTGCGAGTAGGCGTGAATGCCGCCGACGCCGAAGCGCTCGACCAGGTCGAGGCACAGGCGCGTGTACAGGCGCGTGGGCTCGAGGAGTTCCTCGCCGAGGGTGCGGCCGAACTCGGCGACGTGGGAATCCAGCGACGCGCCCACGCGGGAGACGACGGAACGCACCAGCGAGTAGCCGTTGGAGTGCAGGCCCGAGGAGGCCATGGCGATGACGACGTCGCCGTCGGTCACGCGCTCGGGGCCGAGCAGCTTGGAGGCGTCCACGACGCCGGTCGCAGCGCCCGCGATGTCGTAGTCATCCGGCTCCATGACGCCCGGGTGCTCCGCGGTTTCGCCGCCGATGAGGGGCGTGCCCGTGGCCTCGCAGGCGCGTGCGATGCCGGTGACGATGGAGGCGATGCGCTCGGGGACGACGTGCCCGCAGGCGATGTAGTCGGTCATGAGGACCGGGCGCGCGCCGATCACGACGATGTCGTCGACGACCATGCCGACCAGGTCCTGGCCGATCGTGTCGTGCACGTCCATGGCCTGCGCGATCGCGATCTTGGTGCCGACGCCGTCCGTGGAGGTCGCGAGCAGCGGCTTCTCCATGCCCAGCAGCGCCGAGGCGTCCACCATGCCGGCGAATCCGCCGGTCGCGCCCAGCACGGTGGAGTCGTGGGTGGCGGCGACGGCGCTCTTCATCAGCTCGACGGCGCGGTCGCCCGCCGCCGTGTCAACGCCGGCGGTCGCGTAGTCCAGGGGGGTGTCGGTCATGGGTGGTACCTTTCGCAGGTGGCGCTCGACGAGGCCGTGTCGGGTGGTCGGGGTGAGAACAACGCCCGCGGTGCTGGTGCGCCGCGGGCGTAGGGGTTAGCAGGGGGTGGCGTCGGGGGTTCCGGGCACGGGCGTGCCGGCGGGGATCGTCTCCGGGTATTCGCCGGTGAAGCAGCCGAGGCACAGGGACGTGCCCTGTCCGGTGGCCGCGACCATGCCGTCGATCGACAGGTACGCCAGGGAGTCGGCACCGATCGAGTCGCGGACCTGCTCGACGCTCATGGACGAGGCGATGAGCTCGGCCCGGGTCGGGAAATCGATACCGAAGAAGCACGGCCACAGCACCGGCGGGGACGAGATGCGCACGTGCACCTCCGCGGCCCCGGCCTCGCGCAGCATCTTGACGAGCGCGCGCTGCGTGTTACCGCGCACGATCGAGTCGTCGATGACGACGAGGCGCTTGCCTTCGATGACCTCGCGCAGGGGGTTGAGCTTGAGGCGGATACCGAGCTGGCGCAGGGACTGCGTGGGCTGGATGAAGGTGCGGCCCACGTACGCGTTCTTGACCAGGCCCTGGGCGAAGGGGATCCCGGACTCCTGCGCGTAGCCGATCGCGGCGGGCGTACCCGAGTCGGGCGTGGGGATCACCAGGTCGGCCTCGATGGGGTTTTCGCGCGCGAGGGCGGCGCCCATCTCGTGGCGCGCGGCCACGATGCGGCGCCCGCCGATGGTCGTGTCGGGGCGTGCCAGGTAGACGTACTCGAAGACGCAGGTGTTGGAGCGGCGCACGGCGAAGCGGCGCGAGTGCACGCCCGAGGCGTCGATCGAGATGAGTTCGCCGGGCTCAACCTCGCGCACGAAGGTCGCGCCACACAGGTCCAGGGCGGCGGTCTCGGAGGCGACGACCCAGCCGGAGGCGAGGCGGCCGAGCACGAGCGGACGGTAGCCGTGCGGGTCACGCGCCGCGTACAGCGTGTGCTCGTCCATGAAGACCAGCGAGAACGCGCCCTTGATGCGCGGCAGGACCTTCAGGGCGGCGCCGACGAGGGGCGCGGGCTCCAGGTCGTCCACCGACGAGGCCGGGGCGGCCTCGTCCGCGCCGGTGTGCCCGGGCGTGACGGACGGGGACGCGATGAAGGGGGTCGGCCCCGGGATGCGGTCGGCCATGCCCAAAAGCGCGGTCACGAGGGAGGTGTCGGTGGATGCCCCGCGTTCGAAGTCCTCGCCGTCATCGGCGATCTCGGAGGCCAGCTCGCGCAGCTCGACCGTGTTGGTGAGGTTGCCGTTGTGGGCCAGGGCGAGGGTGCCCGTGGGGGTGGGGCCCAGCGTCGGCTGGGCGTTGCGCCACACGTCCGCGCCGGTCGTCGCGTAGCGGACGTGGCCCAGCGCGATGTGGCCGCGCAGGCCTTGGAGGGACTGCTCGGAGAACACCTGCGACACGAGGCCCTGATCCTTATACACGAGGATCTGCTTGCCATTCGATGTCGCAATACCGGCGCTCTGTTGGCCGCGGTGTTGCAAGGCGTAGAGGGAGAAGTAGGTCAGGCGGGAAACATCCTCGCCCGGGGCCCACACCCCGAAGACGCCGCAGTGATCGTGCGGGTGATCGTCTCCGAAGAGTTCCTGGTCGGACAGTGTCAAGTCTGGCTGCGAGACGGGAAGCACGCTCTCACTCTCCCATACTTTTCCCCTCCTCGTGGCATATATCCACGTTGTGGCGCGCACACGCGGGCCCAGCAAACACGACGCGCAGCGCGTAATTGCGCACGCTTTGCGGGGCAGAGTCGGTCTCCTCATGGTCGAGATGACACAATGGAGTGCAGCAATCTTGAGGAGGAAACGTGGCCAATCCGACGCTGAGCGCCATCATGTGGGGACTCGCCCTGCTGGTGAGCGCCCTGGCCGTCCTGTCGTTCGCGCGAGGCCTGACGCACATGTGGCGCACGGTCTGCGCGGGCACGCCCGACCCGGGGCGCCTGACCCCCGTGGGCAAGCGCCTCTGGGGCGTCATCTCTGCAGCCCTCACCCACCGTGAGTTTAAGGGGCGCCCGTGGATCAAGGCCGCCCACTGGCTGGTCATGGTCTCCTTCCCGATCCTCTTCCTCACCCTGGTCACCGGGTACGCCCAGCTGCGCGTCCAGACCTTCACGCTGCCCCTCCTCGGGCATTTCGCGCCGTGGGAGTGGCTCACCGAGGTCTTCGCGTGGGGCGGCCTGGTTGGCATCATCCTTCTGATGGTCGTGCGCCAGCGCGCCGGGCGTGGCACGGCCGCCGAGGCGGCCCTCTCGAACGACGATCCCGATGCCGCTGCTGCCGCGGCCGACCCCGAAGGTACCCCGCCCTCGTCCCTGGCCAAGCCCCACCCCCGCGACTCCTCCCCGCGCGGCCTGGCCTCCCGTTTCCTGGGTTCGACCCGCTGGCAGGCGCTCTTCGTCGAGTGGGTCATCCTCATCGTGTGCGCGTGCGTCGTGGCCCTGCGCGGCCTCGAATACGCGCTGTTCAGCCTCACGCCGGGCCTGGAGACCCACGCGACCGCCCTGCACTTCCCGCTCACCGCCTGGCTCGGCGCGCTCTTCGCGGCCGCAGCCTCCTCCTCGTCCGCCTCGCTCGCGAACGCGATCGTGCTGGTCAGCGCCCTCAAGGTCATCACCTCCATGGCCTGGCTGACGGTCGTCGGCATCCAGACCGGCATGGGCGTCGCCTGGCACCGCTTCGTCGCGATCCTCAACCTGTACACGCGCCGCAACGCCAACGGCACGAAGTCCCTGGGACCGGCCGACCACATGCTGATCGACGGCAAGCCGGTCACCAGCGAGGACGACTTCGACGACCTCCCCGAAGACACGGTCCTCGGTGTGGGCACGATCGACGACTTCTCGTGGAAGGCCCGCCTGGACCTGTACTCGTGCACCGAGTGCGGCCGCTGCCAGGAGCTGTGCCCCGCGTGGAACACCCAGAAGCCCCTCTCCCCCAAGCTGCTCATCATGGGCCTGCGCGACCACATGGAGTCCGCCTCCAACGTGCAGATCGTCGAGCAGGAGGAGGGCCACCAGAAGCTCGAGGACGGCGAGGTCCTCCTCGACAAGGGCGTGCCGGCCTCGCCCCACTCTTTCGACCTGGTGTCCGCCCTGTCCCTGTCGGGCGCAACCGGGCCCGAGGGCGTCTCCGCGGTGACCGCTCCCCTGGTCCCCGAGGTCGTCTCCGAAGAGGTCCTGTGGGACTGCACGAACTGCGGCGCCTGCGTCGAGCAGTGCCCCGTCGACATCGAACACATCGACCACATCCTCGACCTGCGCCGCCACCAGGTCCTCATGGAGGGCGCGTTCCCCCGCGAGCTGGGCCGCGCGTTCCGCGGCATGGAATCCAAGGCGAACCCCTACAACCAGCCCGCCCGCAAGCGCATGGACTGGGCGAAGAAGCTGGACTTCGACATCCCCATCGTCGGCGAGGACATCGAGGACGCCTCCGAGGTTGACTACCTGTTCTGGGTGGGCTGCGCGGGTGCCTACGACGACACGGCGAAGAAGACCAGCGCCGCCGTCGCCGAGCTGCTGCACACGGCGGGCGTGTCCTTCGCGGTCCTCGGCTCGGGCGAGTCCTGCACGGGCGATCCGGCCCGCCGCGCCGGCAACGAGGCGCTCTTCCAGATGCTGGCCGCCCAGGCGATCGACACGCTCAAGGAAGCCAAGCCCCAGAAGATCGTCGTCTCCTGCGCGCACTGCTTCAACACGATCGCCGGCGAGTACCCGGAGCTGGGCGGCTCCTTCGACGTCGTCCATCACACGCAGCTCCTCAACCGCCTCGTGCGCGACGGCCTCCTCACGCCGGTGGCCCCCACTTCCGCTGCATCTACGGGCGCGGACTCCACGGACGAGGCCGGGGCGGCCTCCTCGGACACGGCACCCTCCACGGGCGCTCCCTGGGTCGGTGCGCCCCTGAAGGTCACCTACCACGACGCGTGCTTCCTGGGACGCCACAACAAGATTTACTCCCCGCCGCGCGAGCTCGTGGGCTCCCTGCCGAACGTGGAGCTCGTCGAGATGCCGCGCAATCGCGACCGCGCGATGTGCTGCGGCGCGGGCGGCGCGCACGCCTGGTTCGAGGAGACGCGCGGGACCCGCATCGCGGACGCCCGCATCGTCGAGGCCGCGTCCACGGGTGCGGACGTCGTCGCGACGGCATGCCCCTTCTGCTCCCAGATGCTCGGCTCCGCCTCGGGCACGTCGGCCGGCTTCGTCTCCTCCGACTCCGCCGATCAGGGCTCCTCGAGCGCCGAGGGGGCCACGGCCTCGCCCGGCGGGAAGCTTCCCGAGGTGCGCGACGTGGCCGTCATGCTGCTCGAATCCGTCAAGCGCGGGCAGTAGCGCACGCGCGCACGCCGAGCAACACAGCGCGCACATCGCGCGCCCACGCATCACCTATCGCGCGCAAGCACCGCAAACAAAGGGGCGGCCCCGCAGGAAAACCTGCTGGGCCGCCCGTCAACCTCAGAACAATCAGTCCTCGACGCCAACGATGACGTTGGAAGCCTTGATGACGGCGACGGCCTTGGAGCCGACGGTCAGGCCGAGCTCCTCGATGGCAGAGTTCGTGATCGACGAGGAGATGACCAGGCCGGGGGCCACCTCGATCTTGACGATGCCGTTCACGGCGCCCTCGGAGACCTCAACGACGGTGCCGGGGAGCTGGTTGCGTGCGGAGAGCTTCATGGTGTGCCCTTTCGTTCATAGTGGTTTGCAAACATACTTACCCTAGCGGGCGCGCGGCGCTCCTTCTACGGATGCGACCTATTCCTGGTCCTCCGGGGAGATTTCCTCGAGGCCGACGAGGAAGCCATCCTCGTCGACGACGTTGCCGCCCACGAGGGTTGCGATCATGCCGGCGGCCTTCTCCACGTCCTGCGTGGAACGCAGACGCTCGAGGCGCGCGGTGCGGCTCATCGCCCCCGCTCCGGGCGTCGGCGCGGACGTGGGTAGCCAGCGCACCTGGTATTCGATGATGGCCCCGGCCGTCCACGGCTCCCAGCGCAGCACACGCGGAGGCGTGGGGACGGCGTGGACCTCGATCATCATGTCGGAGCGGTGCCCGATCGGGCTCATGAGGGCGTACCCGTCGACGACCTGCGGCTGGTCGCGCTGGGCCTCGAGCTCCTCGCGCGCCTTCGCGATCTTGGACGCAATGTCTTTGCGAACCGGGCCGAGCTCAGCCTTCAGCTTCTCGATCTGCGCGATCTGCGCGGGGGTGAGCGGCGGGGGCTTGGGGGCCTCGGGCGCGATGTCGCGCGCGTCCTTCATCTGTTCGAACCCGGCGCGCTCACGCATCGCGGAGAGCAGGTCCTCGGGATTAATCCAGCGCGGCGAGTACACCGTCAGATTCACGGCCGAGTCGGCGTCGGGGACCATGACGTAGCCGCTGCCCGCGATGCGCAGGCCGCCGGCGAGGCGGCGGGCCATGCGGCGCAGCGCCTCGAGCACGCGATACTCCAGACCGGTGGGCAGGCCCTCGGGGAAGGCCTTGTCCCACTCGCCCATGACGCCGTTATTCTGCTGGCGGGCGTGCGCCTGCGGGCAGCGCAGGACCCACGCGTTCGCGAGCGAGGCCGGGGTACCCAGCGCTGCGCGCGTCGGCTGGTCGAGCGCCCACGGCCCCTCCAGCTCAGCCTCGGAGGACAGGCGCAGGCGTCCCGGGGCGATCCAACCGGCCTCGTCCCACATGGAAATCGCGAGCGCCTCCAGTTCGGCGGGATCGACCGCGTCGGAGACGAGGAAAAGATGATGGGCGCGCGCGTCCTCCAGGTCGATGACGCCGGCGGGTTCACTCACCTCAATGGCGGCGGCGATCGGGACGGCGGCCTCGGCGCTCGTGACCTCGCCGTCGGCCGCGATCTGGAACGCCGCGTCCGTTGAGGTCATCGTCGCCAGCCCGACGTTCGTCTGGGTGAGCGGATTGTCCGTCGCGCTCATCGGCGTCGGATCCGCGAAGGAATGAGGGGTGGCCGCCATGCGTTCCTTGAGGGAACGCCTCACCGGCGAGGCCTGGGGGGCCTCGTCCCTGTTGGTGACCTGCTCGGCGCGCGGAGTCATGCCGGGCAGCGCGACGCCCTGAATGACACCCGTGCGCGTCTGGCTCGGAGCCACGGGCGGAATGCCAACCTCCGCCTCGCGGCGGCTGCTTCCCTGCGGGGCAGCGTGCGCCTGCGGGACTCCCATGACGGGCGTCGGCGCGGGCGGCTCCGGCAGAGGCGGCACCTGAAGATCCGCGGGCTCGGGAGCGGGAGGCTCGGGCAGGTCGGCGGGATCCGGCGCAGGCGGATAGCTCATCTCGCGAGCCGCGCGCTCGGCACGCTCGGCGCGCATGCGTTCACGCCGGGACGGCAGCGGAGGGGGAAGGGCCGACATTGAGGCTTACCGTTCGATGCGCGTACGCGTGAAACGCTCGTGGGTGCGCGACGGCGTCGGGCCGCGCTGGCCCTGGTAGTGAGAGCCGAGGCCCTGGGAGCCGTAGGGGTGCTCGGCCGGGGAGGACAGGTCAAAGAAGCACAGCTGCCCGATCTTCATACCGGGGTAAAGCAGGATCGGCATCGTCGCCGTGTTCGACAGCTCGAGGGTCACGTGACCGGAGAAACCGGGGTCGATGAAGCCCGCCGTCGAGTGCGTGAGCAAGCCGAGGCGGCCCAGCGAGGACTTACCCTCCAGGCGCGCCGCAATGTCATCACCCAGGGTGACGAGCTCGTAGGTGGCTCCCAGGACAAACTCGCCGGGGTGCAGGACGAAAGGCTGGTCGGGGCCCACGTCCACCAGGTGAGTGAGGTCCGACTGATCCGCCGCAGGATCAATCACCGGGTAGCGGTGGTTGTCGAAGAGGCGGAACAGGCGATCCAGGCGCACGTCAATGCTGGCCGGCTGAACCAAATCGCGGTCCAGCGGGTCGAGCTGGATACGCCCGGAGTCCAGGGAGGCTTTGATGTCGCGGTCACTGAGCAGCATGACACGATTGTCGCACACTCAGCGCCGCGACAACAGCCTCAGCGAATCACTGGAGGGGCTGACCCTGCGCGTCGTAGGCGTAGGAGCCGGAGTGGGCCAGGATCAAGACGAACTCGATGAGCGCCCAGATGGCGGCGATGGGCGCACCGATCATGGTGATCGTCAGAATCAGCTGAAAGACACCCTTAGCGGTGTAGCCCAGGTAGAAGTTGTGAATGCCCAGGGCACCCAGGAAGAACGCCAGGAGCAGGGCGACGATCCACTGCTTGGGGGCGCCGACGACGGGCTGCCCGAACGCGGGCTGGGCGTAACCGGACTGTCCGTACGCCTGCTGGCCGCCGGCGTAAGCGGCCTGCTCGTAGCCGGGCTGCGCGCCATAGCCAGGCTGCGCACCTTCGGGCGCACCGTAGGGGGCCTGGTTCGCGGCGGCCTCGGGGCCCGCCTGGGCGGACGTAGCGTCGTAGGCGGTGCCGTAGGTAGTCGAGCCGGGCGTCGCTGTCGCCTCGTCGAAGGAGGGGGCCGAGGCCTGGGGGAAGGACGGCGCCTCGGGCGCGGGGACGGCGTCGGGGGCCGCAGCAGTATCGGGCGCGGGAACCGCGTCGAACGCCGGAACCTCGGGGACCGGGATCTCGCCAGCAGCGTCAACCGCAGGAGCGTCGGGAATCGAGAAGTCGGCCGAGGGGACCTCGGGGGCGGGAACCTTCGCGGGATCCTCAGGGGAGAAGGGGGTGGCCTGCGGGTCGGGCGTCGTCATGGGTGAGCCTTTCGGTTGTCGTGGGGGGCCGCGGACGGCCGTACTGACATAGCCTAGCGTGCTCACACCCTCGTGCGAGAGTCGCGTCCACCCCGAAACGCCCCTGATTGATCCCGGAGGCCGCGAAGCCGTGCCGTGGTTCCTCGTCCTGAAATGATCGCTCTCACCCTCGAGAGCGCGTTCCGCCACTGAAAAGACGTGGGGCCCGGCATCAAGCCGGGCCCCACGGGGTAGTCTGACGCGCGCATCACGCGCGGAGCGCAGGTGCTCAGACGGTGGGAACGCCGTTGGCGTCCTTCTCGTAGATCCACTTGCCCATGAAGGTCATGATGGCCACGACGAGCAGAACGACCGACCAAACGTAGCTGAGCAGCGTGATGATGTTCGAGAGGAAGCCGAGATCCAGGAAGCCCAGCACCAAGATCGCCACGGAGATGACGATCTTGTAGATGCCGTACTGGGTGTAGCCGAGGTAGAAGTCACCGACGCCGAAGCCGCCGAGGAACAGGTTGAGAAGGCCGGCGACCACGCGGGACTTGCCCTGGACGGGAGCGTTGTAGCCGGGCTGCTGAGGAGCGGACATGTTGTCTCCTATGTGTTGATGGCCCCTGGGACAGGGGTGCTTTCTGAAAACACGGTCAGACTACCGAAGCATTCATATTTTGTACAACACCCTCCCCTTTTTATGTCAGGGATCACAGGTTAATTTTTTTCGTTCGTCGCATTGCAACTTTCTTCCATAGACTGACTGGGTGTTCACAAATCCGACGGCCGAGGCCTCGCGATCACTCCTGATCGACCTGCCCCACTGGTTCGCCGCACATCAGCGAGACCTACCCATGCGCGCGCAGGACGTCTCCGACTGGGGGACCCTCGTCTTTGAAATCATGAGCCAGCAGACCCCCATCTCACGGGTCCAGCCAATCTGGCTTGAGTGGATGGAGCGCTGGCCTACCCCCGCCGATCTCGCCGCCGCATCCTCGGCAGACATCATTGTCGCCTGGGCAAACCTCGGATACCCCTCCCGCGCCCTGCGCCTCAAGGCCTGCGCGACCGCGATCGTCGAGAAGCACGACGGCGAGGTCCCGCTCACCATGAAGGAACTCACCCTGCTGCCGGGCGTCGGCACCTACACCGCCAGCGCTCTCCTCGCGTTCCGACACGGAATCCGCGTGCCCGTCCTGGACACGAACGTGCGTCGCGTGCTGGTCAGATTTCTCGATGGCCGGGAGTTCCCGCCCCACTCCACGCCCTCAAAAGCGGAAACGACCCGCGCCGAAGCCCTCCTCCCAGAAAATGGACACGCCGCCGCCGACGTCAGTTTGTCGCTCATGGAATTCGGCGCCCTCGTGTGCACCCAGCTGAGCCCCTCGTGCGACGAGTGCGCGATCCACGCGAATTGCTCGTGGGCCGCCGCCGGATACCCCAAGGACGAGAAGCGACCCACGCCCCAGCCCTACGTCGGCACCGACCGCCAGGCGCGCGGCCGCATCATGAAAGCCCTGCGCACCGCCCACTTCGAAGGCAAGGAAGGGCTCACCAAACGCCGAGTCCTCGACGTCGCCCGCATCGATGGCGGCGACCGCTACCAGCCCTCACGCGTGTACCGCGCCCTCCTCAAAGACGGCATGATCGTCTACGACGAGGACACGAAGCGCGTCACGCTCCCCCGCTAACACTCTCAGCACGAGGCCGGGGCCGGGGACCCTTCACCCGAGGAACGCGGCCCCGGGAGGCACCCACGGCCTCGTCGATCAGTCAGTAGCGGATCGCGTCGATCGGCTTGATGCGCACGGCCGCGAGCGCCGGGATAATCCCGCACAGGGCGCCGATGCTCGTGGAGATGGCGACGCCCGCGATGGCGGCGCCGGCCGGGAAGGCCGGAGTGTCGCTAAGCGTGACGCCGAGGGCCTCGAGGGGCAGGAAGCGAACGACGACGACCGCGATACCCACGCCGATCACACCGGCGACGAAGGTCGCGACGACGGACTCCATGAAGACGGCGAAGAAGACGCGCGCCGCGGAGGCGCCGACGGCCCGCCGGATGCCGATCTCGCGCACGCGCTGGCGCACGGTCACGATGGCGACGTTGAGCAGGCCCAGGGCGCCCAGGAACACGATGATGCCGCCGATGACCATGATGACGTTGGAGATCGTGCCGAGCTGCTCCTCGCCGATGTCCTCGTGCTCGCCGCCGGAGACGGACACCCGCCAGCCCTCGCCGAGGATCGAGGCCAGGGCGCGCGGCAGGTTCTCGCGAGCCTGGTCGGCGTTCTCGGTGCCCACCCACGCGATCATGGCCTGGGAGGTCATCTGCGGGAAGGACACGCGCGCCGCGTCGTAGTGCGCGAACACGGTCGGCATGTCGTAGGAGCTCTTCGACTTGGTGACGCCTACGACGCGCATCGCGACGCCGTCGCTCGTGTGCAGAACGATCGGCACCTGGTCGATGGGGGCACGCCCCAGCTGATCCCAGAGGGACTGCGAGATGACGACGGGAATCAGGCGCTGGTCGGCGTCGCTGCTCTCGACCCAGCGTCCCGCCAGCATGCGGGTGCGGTAGATGACCGCGTAGGAGGGGTCCACGCCCTGGAACGCGACGCCGTCGATCATCTCGCCGACCTTGGTCAGGGGGTAGCCGCGGAATTGTCCGCTGGCCCTGGCCTGGCGGGCTTCGACGATCTCTCCACCCCCGCTGGAAAAGCGCGACCAGTAGTGAATGTCCGTCTTGTCGGCCAGGGTGGCCATGGCCTCCCCGATCGTGTCCTTCTCGTCGGGGCGCTTGGCATTCTGCTCGCCACTCGACGAGGCATCGGCTCCCGTCCCGGACACATCTTGGTACGGGCCGCTGCCTGATGGCCCCTCCGGCGAGGCCGAGGAGCTTTCGGGGGTCAGGCGCAAGGTGACGGAGCGTCCCTCGTAGAGTTCCGCCAACTCGCGCGAGGACTGCAGGAGCAGGTCACCGAGCGCAATGACGATCGTCATGGCGGCCACGGCCGCGACCACGCCCACGAGGGAGAGGACGACGCGCGCCTTCTGCACCTTCACCTCGCCCCAGGCCTCGATGAGCGCACCGAGAATCTGGCTGACAGCGTTCACTGTTCCCCCTCCCGCGGTCTCGCCGGGTCCGAGGCCCGCTCGTCCTCGTGGGTCCCCGTACCCTCATCAGTCCGCACACCCTCGCCGCTCTGCGCTCCCTCGTCGTCGGCGGGCGCCGGCGGGGGTTCCGGTATCGCATTGCGCGCCCCGGCCTCGTCGCCCGAGTGCCCGGCCTCCGCGCGCTGCGTGAGCGCAGACGCGTCCTCGACCTCGTGCAGCGTGCCGTCGTAGAGCTCGTAGGCGCGCTGGGCTCGCGCGGCCACCGCCATGTCGTGCGTGATGACGATGAGCGCGGCGTTGGACTCGCGGGCGACCTCCTCGAGGAGGGCCATGACGACGCGGCCCGTGTCCGGATCGAGGGCGCCCGTCGGCTCGTCGGCGAGGATCACGCGCGGGCGGCGCACGAGGGCGCGCGCGATCGCGATGCGCTGCTGCTCGCCGCCACTCATCTCGCCCGGGTAGGAGTCGGCGCGATCGGCCAGCCCTACGCGCTCCAGCATGTCGAGCGCGATCGAGCGCCTGCGCAACAGCTGCGGGCCGGGGGCGTACAGGAGGGGAACCTCGACGTTCTCGGCCGCCGTGCGCGCCGAAAAGATGTTGAACTGCTGGAACACGAAGCCGAAGTCTTCTCCGCGCATGCGCGCGCGGCGCCCCTCCCCCAGGCGCGTCGTATCCACGCCGTCCAGCTCGTAGATGCCCGAGGTCGGGGCGTCCAACAGGCCGATGATGTTCAGCATCGTAGATTTGCCGGTGCCCGAGCGACCCACGATGGACACGTGCTCACCCTCGGCGACATCCAGATTGACACCGCGCAGAATGTGCAGATCCTCCCCGTCAGGCAGGGTCACCGTGCGGGTCACGTCCCGCAGGCACACGAGACTCATTGCGCGCCCACCCCGCCGTTCGAGCCGCCCGCGCCGCCAGCCCGACCGGAGTCCGCACCGCCCAAGGGACCGTCCTGGTCGCCCTGATCGTCCTTGTTCGAGGTCGGGGTGAACTCGAGGATCTCCTCGCCCTCCGTCAATCCCTCCTTCACCTCGACCATCTTGCCGTCGGTGATACCCAGGGTGACGGCGCGCTTGTCAGGCTTCGTCGGGTCGGCGGTCGGCAGGTAGACGTAGCCGGACTGGTAGCGCCCCTCGACCGCGGAGATCGGCACCGCGAGGACGCCCGTCGCCGAGCCGGCCGTCATCTCAAGGGTCACCTGAAGGCCCGCGAACACCGTCTGATCTGCGGGGATCGCGCAGCGGGCCTTCAGGTCCGTCGAGGACGAGGTGCCGTTATCGGACCCCGCGTTCGCCTTCGGATCCTGCTGCTTGCCGGTCGGACTCACCAGCTTGACACCCGAGCACTCAAAGGGCGCAGGACCGTTCTTGATAGTGACGGTCGCCGTCGAGGGCGCGTCCTGCAGGCGGTACATCTGGTCCGCGCTCAGGGAAGCGACCGCGGAGAAAGTCGACGGGGCAACGGTCGCAACCGTGTCGCCGATCGCGAACTGCTGGCCGACGAGCACACTCGTCGACACCGTCCCATCACCGGGCGACACGACCGTCTCATACTTGTACGTCGGATCGGCGGTCTCGACGCTCACGTTGCCGTCCTCGTCGGTGACCTGACGGGTTTCGCCGGGGATTTCCTTGCGGATCTGGACGAGGGAGTCACCCTTGGATACCTTGTCGCCATCGTTGACGAAGGTGCGCACGACATTGCCGTCCAGGGTCGCTCGGGCGACGACCGGCTCGTCCGCCTGGATCGTCCCCGTGACGCTCACTGTGTTCGTGATGTCGGCGCGGCCCACCTCGGTCGTCATCTGCCCGAAGCTGCCGCCCGGGTCCATCCCGTCGCTGCTCTCGTCCGCCTGAGCGGCCGGGAAGAACGCGAACTTCACCAAGGAGATAGCGATAACTACCCAGGCCAGAACCTTGACAACGTCGAGCACCTGGGCGGTGCGGGTCTTGTGTGCCACGTGCGTCTCCTTCGATGAACGGCGTTGCTCAATTGTAAGGTGCGCCTCATTCAAGCAGCAAGGTTTCCCGCTTCTTATCAGGGTTTTCTCAGGGGCGGTTCCACCGTTTGGGCGGCCCGCTTCCATCCCCCTACGATGGGAACAAACCGACGAAAGGCCGCCATGATTCGCCGTGCCACACCCACAGACGCCGAGGCACTCTCCCACCTCTCGCGCACCTGCTTCACGCAGACCTTCGGGCACCTCTACGCACCCTCCGACCTCGAGGCCTTCCTCGACGAGGCCTACTCCCCCACCGTCCTGCGCACCGAGCTCAACGACCCCGAGCGCGCGACATGGCTCCTCTTCGACGAGCCAGTTGACGAGGCCAGGGCGACGCTCTCCTCCGACGACCTCCCGGGCACGCCCGAACCCAGAGACGAGGCCCCGACCTCGTCCGTCTCACAAGCCCCCATCGGCTACGTGACCGCATGCCCGGCGCACCTGCCCCACCCCGACGTCGCACCCGGCGACGGCGAGGTTCAGCGCCTCTACATCCTGCAGGGACACCAGGGCGGGGGCCGCGGGACCGCGCTGCTGCGCACCGCGCTGGACTGGCTCGAGCGCGACGGACCGCGCACGATCTGGATCGGCGTGTGGAGCGAAAACTACGGGGCGCAGCGGTTTTATGCGCGCCACGGCTTCGAGATCGTCGGCGACTACTCCTTCATGGTGGGCGACCACGCCGACCACGAACTCATCACGCGCCGCCTCCCGCGAGCGATCACTGCGTGAGCGGCGCGTGAGTGACGCGTGATTGGCGCGCGAGTGGCGCACGCACCAACGCTCATAGACGAAAGGGCCCCGAGGCGTCATACCTCGGGGCCCTCCCCACGTTGTGTCGCTCAGGCCTGCTCGGACTCGGCGATCTTCTTGCGCACGTCATCCATGTCCAGGTTCTGGATCTGCGAAATCAGATCCTCGAGCGCGGACAGCGGCAGAGCGCCGGACTGGCGGAACACCGCGATGCCGTCGCGGAACGCCATGAGGGTCGGGATCGACGTGATCTGCGCGGCCATCGCCAGCTGCTGCTGATCATCCGTGTCGATCTTGCCGAACACGATGTCCGGGTACTTCTCGGAAGCCTCTTCGAAGATGGGGCCAAACTGGCGGCACGGGCCGCACCAAGTCGCCCAGAAATCCACCAGCACAATGCCGCCGGCGGACACGGTCTGCTCGAAGTTCTCCTGCGTGAGAGTAACGGTAGCCATGATTCTCCTGTTGTCGCCGGCTAACCCGACGGTGGTCGAGGCGCAGGCTTGATGCCCACGCGTGAACTGTCTTATTCAACGGGCGCGGCGCGCCCACTATTCCCCTGAGGGAAGATCCGCGGTCGTGACGTGGCGCACGTTCTCCTCCGAGGCGCCCAAGCCTCGCAAAATGAACGTCTCCACCAGCGTGAGCGCAGACTCGCGATGCTCCGGATCCTGCGGCAGACGCTGCCCCTGCAGCGTCGCGTGAATCAGGTGAACCGCACCGAGCGTATTCTGCTGAGCGATCAGCCCACGCTCCATGGCCTCGTCGAGGATGCCGATGAGGACCTCACCCACAACACCCGCATGATCATGCAGGTGCGAGGCGCCCTGGCCGGACATGTGGCGGCGCAGACTCATGCCAGCCTTCACGTGGTAGCGGCCGATCATCTGCAGATGCGAGCGAATGTAGATACGCAGGCGCATGAGGGGATCCGGCTCGGCTTCGAGGCGCTGAGTCAGCACACGCGCAAACTCTCCCGTGACCTCGCGCATGTAGGCGAGCAGGAGCACCTCCTTATCCGCGAAGTGGTTGTAAACCGCCGTGCGGCCAACACCCGCACGCTCCGCAATCTGGCTCATCGTGATCGACTCGAAGGACTGCTCGCCCATGAGCGACCCCAGGGCCTCGAACAGGCGCGTGCGAGTCAGCTCGCGGTGAGAGGCAAGGGACTCCCCAATAATCTTCGGCATGCGCTTATTCTGACATCTTTCCCCTTAGTGTCGTCAAATTATGGCTGCGCGCCGGTTGCCCGTCCTCAGCGAGCGCAGCGGGCGACCACGGCCTCGACGATGGGGAAGTCTGCGACGATCCACGGCAGGTCACCCAGGTCCGCGAGAGGCACCCACCGGGCCTCAAGGTGCGACGCGCCCACGCGCGGCTCTTGCGAGTTCGATGCAACCTCAGCGAGCCACACGCCCATAACGCGTCCACCCAGGATCGGCCACCACTGGCCGCCCTCCGGGCACACGCGTTCACCCATGGTGAGGCGCGCGCCGAGCTCCTCCTCAATTTCGCGCGCGAGGGCTTGTACTGGATCCTCATTATCCTCGACCTTGCCGCCGGGTAGCTCGAACTGGCCGCGCAGCTCCTGCGGGTAGGTGCGCGAACAGGCGAGCAGCTTCGTGGGCGCACTCAGCGAATCGACGATCGCGGCGGCCACCACGGGACGAGGCATGGGAACTCCAATCAGTCAGGCGAGCCCAGTGTATCTGGAGGGAGAGCGCACGCCGGTTCTGGACGGCAGACGCCAGCGGCGTGCACCTGGCGGCGCCTGTTCCTTATCTTCCTTATCGAACCTGCAAGTGGCGTCAGTTGCGCATATATCCATACACCCGCTACCGTTCCTAGCCTCCCCATATCCCAACCGCCACCAGCTTGCGCAGGTTGCACAGCTGTCCACACGCCAGACCTGCCACGACACTCCGCCAGCACCCAGCCTCCAAGCGCCCCACCTCAAACTCCAGCGGCGCCAGTTGCGCGCCCATCCGGCGTGACGATATGATCGACGGGTCGATTCCTTCGGGACGATGAATTGCGGGCGTAGTTCATCGGTAGAATGGAAGCTTCCCAAGCTTCAGAGGCGGGTTCGATTCCCGTCGCCCGCTCCACCACCGCCCGGCTACACGCCGGGCGGTTATGTTGTGCCTCCGCGACAGGCACGCCTGGCCAGCCACGCACTCTTCTACCTTCCACTCGCGCCCTCACGCAGCCTTGTGGGCGCGCACCCGGTACAAAACTCCCCCAGCACGCGGCCCTCGCGGGCCGAACCGGTACAAAACTCCCCCAGCTCGCAGCCCAGCGGGCGACACCGGTACAAAACTCCCCCAGCACCCCCAAAATGGCCCATTTCAGCACGTTTTACGCCAGCAGGGAGAACTTTATACCGCTCCCACCACCAACAGGTCGAGCAGGGAGAACTTTGTACCGCACGCGGGGCCGATGCCGGTACAAAACTCTCCCAGCACGCAGCCCAGCGGGCAACACCGGTACAAAACTCTCCCAGCACGCCCGAAATATCCCTTTTCGGCCCATTTTGCGCCAGCAGGGAGAACTTTGTACCGCTTCCACCACCAACAGGTCGAGCAGGGCGAAAAAAGTCACGCACCAACACCCCACCTCACCCACCAATGCGCCCCTCCCTCAATTCCGCATGCAATTCGATTGCGTGAACTTTCAACAAAGCCCAGAAACGTTGCAATTCCAACGATGTGAATTCAAAATTTGAAATAGTCAAAAGGGAATTGCATGCGAAACTGGCGAGACAGGATCAGAGGGCGGCGGCAGGGCCAGGACTAAACAAAAGTCGCACATAATTTCCTACGGTCACTTTTGGAGACCGCCCACAAACGTTGCAATTGCAACGACGCCAATTCATGATTTGAAGTACCTGCGAGGGAATTACGTGCGAAATTGGGTGCGGTCCCAGCGTTGATGGAGACGAGGCCTGGCCGGACAACGAGTCGACGCGCCAGGCTACACCCTGCAACGTAAATGCCGCCGGTGTGGAGGGCGCCGGAGGGACCTGCCGCGGTGCCGGAGGGACCGGTGGGCCTGGCCGCAGTGCTGGTGGGCGGTGGCGGGGCCGGAGGGCCTGGCTGCGGTGCCCGTGGGCGGCGGCGGGGCCTGGCCGGGCCTCGAGATCGACCACTCCGAGCGAAGCTCGCGGCGCGGACGGCTCGCGGGCGGGCCGCCGCCCACCGGCACACACAGCGGCCGGGCCCGACGGCGCCCGGAACACCAGCGGCGCCACAAGCAACGCAAACGCGCGGCAGCCCGCCAGGGCCGCCGCGCGTTCACGCGACTAGATCAGACACTCAACACAATCGAGAGTGCAAGCACTCAGCACGGTCGAGAACTCAAGCACTCAGCGCAGTCGCTGGGCCACCACCTCGGCGACCTGGACCGCGTTGAGAGCAGCGCCCTTGCGCAGGTTGTCGCCGGAGACGACCAGGACGAGGCCGCGCTTGCCGTCAACAGCTTGATCCTGGCGGATACGGCCCACGAGGACCTCGTCGCGGCCGGCGGCCTCGAGCGGGGTCGGGACGTCGACGACGCGCACGCCGGGAGCGTCGGCCAGCAGGGCGCGCGCCTGGTCGGGCGTGATGTCGCCGGCGAACTCGGCGTGGATGGTGAGGGTGTGGCCGGTGTAGACGGGGACGCGCACGCACGTGCCGGACACGGCGAGGTCCGGGGTGTGCAGGATGCGGCGCGATTCGTTGCGCAGCTTCTGCTCTTCGTCGGTCTCTTCAGAACCGTCATCGACGATGGAGCCGGCGAGCGGCACGACATCGAAGGCGATGGGAGCAACGTAGACAGCAGGCTCAGGCAGGGTGACTGCGCGGCCATCGAGGGCGAGGCCCGCGAGGTCCTGTTTCACGCCGGCCTCGATCTGGCTGGTCAGCTCGGCGACGCCGGCGCGGCCCGACCCGGAGACGGCCTGGTAGGAGGACACGAAGAGGCGCTTGATGCCGCCGGCAGCCTCGACGAGGGGCTTGAGGACGGGCATGGCGGCCATGGTGGTGCAGTTGGGGTTCGCGATGATGCCCTTGGGGCGGTTGTCGACGTCGTCGGGGTTGACCTCGGAGACGACGAGCGGAACCTCGGGGTCCTTGCGCCACGCGGAGGAGTTGTCGACGACGACCGCGCCGGCGGCCGCGAACTTGGGGGCGTACTCGCGCGAGGCGGTGGCGCCCGCAGAGAACACGGCAATGTCGATGCCGGAGTAGTCGGCCGTCGCAACGTCTTCGACGACGATGTCCTGTCCCTTCCAGGGCAGGGTCTGGCCCGCGGAGCGCGCGGACGAGAAGAAGCGAATCGTCTCGACCAGGAAACCCCGCTCCTCCAGCAGGGTGCGCATGACTCGGCCGACCTGGCCGGTGGCACCGACGACGGCGACATTGAAACCACTCATGGTGTTCTCCTTTGTTGGTGCGCGCGCCCATACGACGGGGCGAACGCTGGGTGAAATCTATGGGGACGAGGCCGGGGCTCGTTCTCAGGTCCCCGGAACCGGGCGGAAATAACGGAGCCGACCCGGGCCTCGTCGATGAACGATCAGCGGCCGGTTCCGCCGTAGACGACGGCCTCGGTTTCGGAGGCGTCGAGGCCGAAGGCAGTGTGGACGGCCTTCACGGCGCGGTCGAGGTCCTCGAGGCGGGTGACCACGGAAATACGGATCTCGGAGGTGGAGATCAGGTCGATGTTGATGCCCGCGTCGGACAGGGCGGAGAAGAGGCGCGCGGAGACACCGGGGTTGGTGCGCATGCCGACGCCGACGAGGCTGAGCTTGCCGATGTTGGGGTTGTAGCGCAGCTCGTTGAAACCGATTTCATCGTGGTGGGCTTCGAGGGCGTCGAGGGCCTTCTGCGCGTCGCCTTCGGGCAGGGTGAAGGTGATGTTGGCCTTCGTGGGGTCGGAGATCGGCAGGTTCTGGACGATCATGTCGATGTTGGCGCCTACCTCGGCGACGACGGCGAAGACGCGGGCGGCGACGCCGGGGCTGTTCGGCACGTCGGTGACGGTGATCTTGTCCTGCGAGCGGTCGTGAGCGATACCGGAGATGACGGGCTTTTCCATGGCGTTTTCCTCTGGGGACTTCAGGGCGGCGTCGGGCACGAGGCCCTTGAGCTCGGGGTTTGCGGGGGAGTCGGAGATCCAGGTGCCGTTCTTTTCGGAGAACGAGGAGCGCACGTGCAGGGGGACCCCGTAGCGGCGGGCGAATTCGACGGCGCGCAGGTGGAGGATCTTGGCGCCGTGTGCGGCCATTTCCAGGGTTTCTTCCTGGGTGAGGGTGCGCAGGCGGTGGGCCTTGGGGACGATGCGCGGGTCGGCGGAGAAGAGGCCGTCGACGTCGGTGTAAATTTCGCACACGTCGGCGTGGAGGGCTGCGGCGAGGGCGACGGCGGTCGTGTCGGAGCCGCCGCGGCCGAGCGTGGTCACGTCGTCGTCTTTGGAGATGCCCTGGAAGCCGGCGACGATGGCGACCTGGCCGTCCTTGACGGCGCGGGCGACGCGCTCGGGGACCATGCCGACAATCTGGGCGGCGCCGAAGTGGCTGTCCGTCTTGATGCCGGCTTGTGCGCCGGTGTAGGCGCGGGCTTCGACGCCGAGCTCGTTGACGGCCATCGCGAGGAGGGCCATGGAGATGCGTTCGCCGGCGGACAGGAGGATGTCCATTTCGCGCTCGGGCGGGTTGTCCGTGAGTGCTGCGGCCGAGTCGAGCAGGTCGTCCGTCGTGTCGCCCATCGCCGATACGACGACGACGACGCGGTGTCCCGCGTTGTGCGTGTCCACGATGCGCTGGGCGACGCGCTTCATGGCTTCGGTGTCGGCGACGGAAGAACCGCCGTACTTTTGCACGATCAGTGCCACTTGAGCCTCATTTCTGTCGGTACGTGCCGATACGCACGTATTCGGGTGGCGCACGCCACCACAACAATCCTACGGCCCACCAGGCATCGCGCTGGGAACGACCGGCATGTGGGCGCGGGTGACATGGGACGCGCCGGGGCGACCCAGGACACAGGGGCACGTGAGGCCCGGAATTGCAACGCTCCTGGTCAGCGCCCTCTCGGTCGCCCACGCACGGGGGCGCTCAGGCGGCGGGCAATGTCACGTCGATGACGGTCCCCTTGTCGGCGTCCGCAAGGCGCACGGACCCGCCCATCGCTCGCGCCAGCGACTCGACGATCGACATTCCCAGGCCCGAGGAGCCGTGCCCGTCGCGGGTACGCGAGGAGTCGCCGCGCACGAAACGATCGAAGACGCGGTCGCGGATCTCGGCGGGAATACCGGGACCGTCGTCGGCAACGCGGATCCTCACCATCGACGAGGCAGGGGCGTCCTTCGCGGGTTCCACCCCCTGGGGGGCACGGGAGAGAGAAACGGTGACGCGTGTGCCCGCAGGCGTGTGCACGCGGGCGTTCGCGAGCAGGTTCGTGAGGATCTGGCGCAGGGCGGCCTCGTCGCCGAGCACCTGAATGTCCGAGGCCTCGCCGAGCTCCCATGCGTGGTCGGGGGCGACCACGTGCGCGTCTGACAGGGCGTCCAGTATCAGCGGGATAACGTCGACATTGTCCCGTTTCAGCGCGCGGTTTCCATCCAGGCGAGCCAGCGTCAGCATCTCCTCCACGAGGGAGGCCATGCGCGCCCCCTCCGAGGAGATGCGCTCGAGCGCCTGAGTCCGGGAGGCCTCGTCAATGTCGCGGCGCGCGAGCTGCGCGTACCCCTGCACGGAAGCGAGCGGCGTGCGCAGCTCGTGGGAGGCGTCGGCGACGAACTGGCGTAGCTTCGCCTCGCTGCGGGCGCGACGTTCCATGCCGTCCTCGACCGCGTCAATCATCGAGTTGAGCGCGCCCGCGACGTCGGCGACCTCGACGGGGCCGGAGGTGGCCTCCTCACCGACGCGCGTGAGGTCCTCGGCATCGTCAGCCAGGTCGCGGCTCGCGATGTCCGCGGCGGCCGCGCGCACAACCCCGAGCGGGCGCAGCTCGCAGCGCACCCACGCCCGGCCCGCGAACCCGGCCGCAATCGCGACGACGAGGGACAGGCCAACCTCGACCGCGACAAGCATCAAGACCACGTCGTCGACGCTGTCCATCTGCACGCCAACGAGCACGGTCTTATCGCCCACGACCTGGGAGGTCACCCGGAACGCGCCCAGCTCTTTGAGACGCACGGTGCGCGGGGCGCCATCCGTCGGCACCGCGGCCAGGATCGCCAGTGCGGGCTCATTCAGGTAGGTCACCGAGAAGTTGGAGACGACCGCACCGGCCGCCTCGCCGTCCTCGCTCACGTACTGGAGGGTGCCCTCGGCGATGCCGGAACCACCAAACCCAGGCCCCTTGGGTCCGCCGGGGACGACAGGTCCACCGGGACGAGGCGCGCGCCCGCCCGACTGCGGGACCGCGCGACCGCCCTCGTCGGAGTCGTCGTCGGCATCGTCGTGCGCACCCACCCCATCATCTGGCGCGTCCTCAACGTCCAAGTGCTCGCCCGCGCGCTGCGAGAGACGATGCAGCTCGGAATCCATGTTGCCCAGCATCCAGGAGCGCATCACCAGCGTGGACGCCGCCACCATGACGATCAGCGCGAGCGCCACACACGCAGCCAAGGCGCGCGACAGGCGCCCGGCCAAGGACGGCCGCCGCGTCACTGCGGCTCCCGCATGATGTAACCGGCGCCGCGCACCGTGCGGATAAGGGCCGGACGATCCGCGTCGATCTTCTTGCGCAGATACGAGATGTACAGCTCGACAACGTTCACCTGGCCACCGAAATCGTAGCTCCAGACAGCATCCAGAATTTTTTGCTTCGACAGCACAATTCCAGCGTTTTCCATGAGATACCGGAGCAATTCGAACTCAGTGTTCGTTAACGTGATCTCTTCCCCGCCACGACGCACATCGTGGGAGTCCACATCGAGGGTCAGATCCGCGACCTGCAGGACCGTCGAAGCCGCCTGCTGGGTGCGTCCCGCGCGGCGCAGCAGCGCCTCCACGCGGGCCGCCACCTCGTCCAGATCGAAAGGCTTGGTCACGTAGTCGTCCGCGCCCGCACGCAATCCCTGCACGCGGTCGGCGACCGCGTCGCGCGCGGTGAGGAACAGGACCGGCAGCTCCGGATCGCGAGCCCTCAGACGCTCCAGCGCCTCCAAGCCATCCATGCGCGGCATCTGCACGTCAAGGATCACGACGTCCGGGTGGAAGCTCGGCGCCTTCGCCAACGCGTCCAACCCATCCTTTGCCGTGGCCGTCTCCCAGCCCTCATGACGCAGCGCCTGCGACAGCAAGTCCGCCAGCATCGCCTCATCGTCAACAACCAGCACTCGGGGCGCGCCTGAACTCGCCTGGGTCGCCATCATGGCCTCCTCGTCTTCTCGCAGCGCGGTCCCTACGATTGTGTCACACGTGCGTCACAGAGAGCGCAACACGCGGCCCACGAGACAGTAAACAGCGCAGGTCGCAGCCTCAGAGGGCACCAGCACAGACGAGCGCCCACCCGCTCGAATACAAAACGCGAGGCCGACCCCGCCGGCGCGTCGTGAGCGCGAGGCAGCCCGGGCCTCGTCTATGACGGCTCAGAGGCGGCGGCGCCCCTCGAGCGCGCGGCCCAGCGTCACCGAGTCCGCGTACTCCAGGTCGCCGCCCATGGGCAGGCCCATCGCCAGGCGCGAGGTCTCGACGCCCATCGTGGAGAGCATGCGCGCGAGGTAGGCGGCCGTCGCCTCGCCCTCGACGTTCGGATTGGTCGCCAGGATGACCTCGGTGACCGTCCCGTCGGCCAGGCGGCTCATGAGCGAGGCGATGTTCAGCTGGTCGGGCCCAACCCCGTGGATCGGATCGATGACGCCACCGAGGACGTGGTAGCGCCCGCGGAAGACGCGCGCGCCCTCGATCGCCTGGATGTCCTTGGACTCCTGCACGACGCAAATCGCGCTGGGGTCGCGGCGCACGTCGCGGCAGATGGAGCACTCGTCCTCTTCCGTGAGGTTGCCGCAGATGTCGCAGTGGCGCACGCGCCCGCGCACGGCGTTGATCGCGTCGACGAGGCGCGCGACGTCCTCGGGCTCCGCGTCCAGGACGTGCATGGCCATGCGCTGCGCGGACTTCGGGCCGATGCCGGGCAGCTGCCCAAACTGATCGATGAGGTCGGCCAGGGCGCCGTCGTACATGTCAGTATCCTCCCTCGGTCATCTTCTCTTCGATGACGCGTCCGCCGAGGATCTCCAGGACCGCTGCCAGGCCGATCGTCTGCGAGTTTTCAATGTTTTCGTCGTCAATGCTGGCGCTGTCGTCGTCGGCCGCGTGGGTGCGGGTCGAGGCGACGGCGGCCTCGCGCTGAGCCTTCTCGCGCAGTGCGGCCTCCGCGGCGGCGCGGCCGGTTAGCGGCGCGTCGGACGCTTGTGCGGCGTCGCGCTGGGGTTGCGAGGTGCCGAATCCGGGCGCGGAATCCGGGGCATGCGTGGGCTCGGGGGCCGCCGCCAGCCAGGCCGGTGCCTGCGCGGGGGCGCTCGGTGCCGCGCTGATCGATGCCGTTTCAGCGGGGGCAGCCGGCTCGGGCGGGGTCCACGAGTCAGCGCCGTCGTCGAAGTTGACGGATGCTCCCCCGGGGATGACGACCGGGTCACCCCACCCCGTCGGGGTCGACGGCGTGTGCGCGGCGGGCGCGATGGGGGCATCGTCGAAGACGGGGGACGTGGCCGGGGCGGGCTGCGCGGGCGCGTCCGTCGGCTGCTCGGCGGGCTCTGGGTCGCCCGGGTAGCGGAAGACCGTGAACGAGTGCTTGCGCGGGGCCACCTCGCCGTTCGAGGACGAGGCCGATGCCCCCTCGGGCGCGTCGGAGGAGGCGGTGGCGAGGGCGCGGGCCGCCCGCTCGGGCAGCGCGGGGCGCTCGGCGTCGGGCTGCCGGTCGGGTGTCTGAGAGGCCGCGGTCGGGGCCGAGGCGACGGGCTCGCGCCGGATCGGCGTCACCGTCGCGGGCTCGGGCCAGCCGGCGTCCTCGGGTTCGGGTTCGGGAGCCGGTTCGGGTGCGCGCGTGGGCTCGGGCCAGCCAGCACCCTCGGGTTCGGGATCGGGCGCGGGTTCGGGTGCACGCGCAGGCTCCGGCCACCCGGTGTCGACCGGCTCGGGTGCGTGCGCGGGGGCCGCCTGCGCGGCAGGTTCCTCGCCGTGAGCGTGCACGGGAGCCGCCTGCTCAGTGCGCTCGTGGGCCTGCGGGGCAGGCGCGGCCTCGTGCCACGGCTCGGGTTCGGGTGCCGCCTGCGCGGCGGCCTGATCAAAAGGGGGCGGCTCCGAGACCCAGCCTCCGGGCTGGGACGGGCGCTGGGAGGCGCCGGAGTGCGAGGCCTGCGCCGACGGGCCAGTCGTGGCCGGGCCGCCCGAGGCCTGCCCGACCTGCGCGGACACTCTGACGCTCAGGCCGGTGACCTCGTTGATGGCCTTTTCGACGTCGGCCGCACGGGGGCCGCGCGAGAAGGCGTTGACCATGGCCTCGACCGGGAAGAGGAGAACCACGTGGGAGCCGTCGACGGCCCCCAGCTGCGCGTTACCGCCGACCATCGACCACGTGACGCGGCTGATGGAGGACAGGCGCTCGACGACCTCGTTCCAGCGGCCGCGCAGCATATCGGCGTCGCGGCCGGAGGCGGGTGCCTCCGAGCGCTGCGGAGGGGCGGCGGGCGCGGGCTCGCGCGCGGGCGCCGAGTCACGGGTGGACAGGGCCTCGCGGCGCGGGGCCTCGGGCGGCGCAGCCTGCACGGGTGCGGAAGCCTGCGCGGGTGCGGGGCTCGACTCCGGTGCCGGCTTCTGCGCGGCGGGCTTCTGTGCGGCGGGCTTCTGCGCGGACCAGTCGGGGCCGCTCCCCCACGCGGGCACGCCCTGAGGGGCGGGCGCGGCAGATGACGCCACCTGAGCAGCGGGGGCCGAGGCCTCGGCGCGCTCCTGCTTCTTGCGAGCCAGGGCCTCGCGGGCCTCGCGGGCGCCGAAACGGCCCGAGGAGGCCTCGGACGAAGCGGAGGACGCCTCGCGCGGCGCTCCCCCTCCGGTCATGCCGACCGTGCCCTGGACGGGAGCCTGGGCGGGCGCGGGGGCGGGCACGAGGATGCGGCCGATGAGGAGCTCAAGCTGGAGGCGAGGCGACGTCGCACCCGTCATGGCGCGCAGGGCCTCGTCAGTCAGGTCGGCGGCGCGGGACAGGCCGTGCGGACCCCAGTTCTGCGCCTGACGCTGCATGCGCTCGAACTGGTCCTGCGGGGTGTCAGCCAGGACGTCGCGCGCGCCGTCGCCGGCCACCGCGATGATGAGGAGGTCGCGCAAACGCTGGAGGAGGTCCTCGACGAAGCGGCGCGGATCGTGGCCGGACTCGACCATGCGCTCGACGACGCGGAAGGCCGCGGCACCGTCACCGCCCGCGAGAGCATCAACGGACTGATCGAGCAGCGCGGAGTCCGTGTACCCGAGCAGCGCGACCGCCGTCTGGTAGCTGACCTGGCCGTCAATCGCGCCAGCCATCAGCTGGTCGAGCACCGACAGGGTGTCACGCACCGAGCCGCCGCCCGCGCGCATAACGAGGGTCAGGACGCCCTCGCCCACGCCGATATGTTCCTCGGCGCACAGGGTCGTCAGGTACGGGCCGAGGACATCCGGCGGCACCAGGCGGAACGGGTAGTGGTGAGTGCGCGAACGAATCGTGCCGATGACGCGCTCGGGTTCCGTCGTCGCGAAGACAAACTTGACGTGCTCAGGCGGCTCCTCGACAAGCTTGAGCAGCGCATTAAAGCCCTGGTTCGTGACCATGTGGGCCTCGTCGATGATGAAGATCTTGTAGCGGTCACGCACCGGCGCGAAGGTGGCGCGTTCACGCAGGTCACGCGCGTCGTCGACGCCGCCGTGCGAGGCCGCGTCGATCTCGACGACGTCGAGCGAACCCGGGCCGCCCGTGGCCAGCTCGCGGCACGATTCGCACTGGCCGCACGGGGTGTCCGTGGGGCCCTGCGCGCAGTTCAGGCAGCGCGCAAGGATGCGCGCCGACGTGGTCTTGCCGCATCCGCGCGGCCCGGAGAACAGGTACGCGTGCGTCACGCGATTCGCGCGCAGCGCCGCCTTCAGCGGCTCCGTCACGTGTTCCTGGCCGATCACCTGGTCAAAGGTGTCGGGGCGATACCGGCGATACAGAGCAGTGGTCACCCTCCAAGCCTAGTTGCTCCCACCCTCATCTGCGTCCCGCGCCGCGCGTTCCACACGCGCTGTGGGTCGTTCGCTCATCGACGAGGCCTGGGCTCAGTTATGGGGTTGGGGCCCGCACTCTGCTTGGCGGGGTGACGGTCGGCGAGGGTGCGAAAAAGGGAGGGGGCGCGGGACCATGTGTTGGTCTCGCGCCCCCTCACCCTTGGTGGGATCACCCCCGTGTGGGGGTCAGCCCGCGCCTGGCTCAGGCATCCTCACGCTCGCGGCGGCGCTTACCCGCCAGAGCCACAAACCCGGCAATGGCTGCCATGGCCGCCATGCCACCGAGCACGGAGGCGTCCGAACCCGTACGGGCCAGGACCTTCGCCACCGTGGTGGACGGCGTCGGGGTCGGCGTCGGGGCCGGAATTACGGTGAGCGGGAAGTCCACATCCAGGTTCTCTTCACCCTCACCAACCGTCACCGTCATCGAGGTCGTGACCGCGTTAAACCCGGCAGGAACCTCGATATCAACCGTGTACGTCCCCGGAATCAGGCCCGTGAAACGGTAGTTACCATTGGCATCGGTGGTGGTACGAGCCAGCTCCACGCCGTTAGCGTCCTTGAGGATCACGGTCACGTTCGGCGCACCGGGCTCGCCGTTATCCGCACCGTTACCGTCCTCGTCGTACCACACGCGGTCACCGATCGTGGCGGGGGCAACCAGACCAAAGTCCACGCCCTGCACCGACGCATCCGTAATCGTCACCGCAGCCTGAGTCTCACCCCGGCCCGTGTAGGCCTGAGTCGGAATCAAACCAGCCAGATCACCCTTGTCGGGATCCACGATCACCACGCGGTACGAGGCGGGAGCCAGGCCCACAAACTGGTAGGCACCCTTCTCATCCGTCGTTGTGGTCATCGGGTTACCGTTCGCGTCGAGCACCGGGGTGCCGTCCTCGTTCAGCAGAGCGACCGTGACGCCCTTGAAGCGCTGCTCAGAATCACTCTTCGAGTAGGAGGCGTCCGAGTCACGGTAGATCGTGCCACCCAGGTTAAAGCCGCCCTTGAACGAGGCCGAGGACTCGTTATTCGTCGGGTCATCGCCCACCTGATCCTGATGCGTAATACGAGCAACGTTGGTGACCAGCTTGCCCGCACCCTCACCAGTGATCACAACCGTGATAGCAACCTTCTTCGCCTCACCCTTGGCCAGAGTCAGACCAGACAGATCCCACACACCAGTAGCCGGATCGTACGAACCATCACCAGCAGCGGACTCAAACACAACACCAGCGGGGAGCTTGTCAGCGGCCTTCACGCCCGTCGCCACGCCCGGACCGTTATTGGTCAGCGTCAACGTGTACGTCACGTGAGCTCCCGGAATGAACTCAAAGGATTCCTGAGCCTGCTCATCCGGAGTAGTGATCGCCTTGCGAATCGCCGTATCAGCCGAGATACCAAAACCCCAATCCTGATCAAGATTCTGGTTCTTCTCACCCGTCAACGTCACCGACGCGTTCAGGTTAAACGCCTGCGCCAGCTTGTCCTTGTCGGCCTTCACATCCGCAGACACGACCTTCTTGGCATCCACATCACCCGCGGGCGAATGCGTCAGCACATCGAGCAGGGGCTCGACAGCCAGCAGCGACTCCGGATCAACCGACACCTTGTACTCGCCCGGCAGCAGGTTCTCGAACGTGTACTTGCCATCAGCATCCGTGACCGTCTCAAACGTGCGAGTGATACCACCCGGACCAGTCCACGTCAGCGTCACCTTCACATTCGGCAACACCTTGTCACCAGCATCCGGGGCACCCCCGCCGTTCTGATTGACATCCACGAACAGCTGATCACCAATCACACCGGTACCAACAGCACCGAAATCAATCGTGTCATCCGTCTGCCCCTGAACCAGGGACACCGAAGCCGAAGCACCATTGGAATCCTTAGCACGATCAGCACCAGCATCCGAAACCGTCGCCTCGTAACCAGCAGGCGCCTGGAAAGACACCTTGTAATCACCCGGCAGCAGGTTCTCGAAGGTGTACTTACCATCCGCACCCGTCGTCACAGCCGAAACCGGACGACCCGACGCATCAACGACGGGGTTACCGGATGCGTCCACGATGGTTGCGGTGATACCCGGCAGAGCGGGCTCGTCAGAATCCTGGAGGCCATCCTTGTTGGCGTCGAACCAGACGTAGTCACCGACGGACGCAGGCTTGACAAAACCGAAGTCGACCTTCGTCACGTTGGGCGCGGCGGCCGTCAGCTCGATCGCGCTCGGCGTGACGAGCTTGCCCTGGCCGACCTGGGTACGGTCCGTGGAGGAGCCGTAGCCGTAGGTCTGCTTGTAGTCGGACAGGTTCACGTCGGTGCCGTCAACCTTCGCGTCGCCGGGAACGACCTCGACCTTGTAGGAGCCGAGAGGCAGGCGGTTGAACAGGTAGTTACCGTCCGCATCCGTCTTGGTGGTGATGTCCGCGCCGGAATCGTCCTTCACGGGGTTGCCGTCCGCGTCGAGCAGACGCAGCGTCACACCCTCGAAGGGCTTATCGTCGCCCGGGCCGAAGGTCCACGACGCGTCGGCATCATTGAAGATGGTGCCTGCGATCGTGCCGCCGACCGTGAAGGTCGCGCTCGACGTGTTGTTCTTCTTGTTGGAGTCGATCTGGTCGAAATCGCCGAGCGTCGCGGTGTTCGTGATGGTCGAGCCCTCGGTACCGGGCTTGACCTTCACGAGGACGTACAGCGTCTCGGTACCACCAACGTTCAGGTTGGTGTCGAGGATGCCGGACTCCATCGCCTTCCAGGTGCCGGTGGCCTCGTCGTAGGAGGCGGGGGCGTACACGCCCTGCGTGCACGGGATCGGACCGGCGTTCTGGCAGATGCGCGTCTCGGAGGAGACGTACTCGACGCCATCGGGCAGCGTGTCGGCCACGTTCATGCCCGAGGCCACGGCCGGTCCCTTGTTGGACAGGTTGACCTTGTAGAGCACGTAGTCACCCGGCATGATCGCCTCGGTCGACTCGATGGTTTCGGGCAGGCCGTTTGCGTCGCGCGCGACCTCGTCACCGTTCATCTTGACGCGGGCGACCGACTTGCCGACCTCGACGTCGGTGGAGACGTTGATGCCGACCTTGGGGGCCTCGTTGGGCAGCAGGTAGGACACCTTGCCGTTCTCGGTGACGCCACCCGCCATCGCCACGGAGTTCCAGGCGATGAGGTTGGCGTTGACCGGGGAGGTCATGGTCGCCACGAACTGGATCTTCTCGCCGACCTCGATGTCACGGTTCATGACGATGCGGAAGCCCGTGATCGATGCCAGGTCGGCGGGAGCGTCGCCCCACGCGTCGGGGGTACAGCCAGCGGGAGCGTCGTTCATCGAGCCGCCCACGGACAGCACCTCGCCACGACAGGGGTTCGGCACCGTTGAGTACTGGATCGTGATGTCCGAGGCCGGAACGGTCGTGATCTCGGGGTCACGACCCTGGCGTTCCTTCACCGACTGGAATGTCCAGTTCGTGGAGTTCAGGTTCGGCTTCCAGCGGGAATCGCGAGCCTGGTTGGCTGCGGGGCCGACGCCCACGTCACCCGGGTGGGGCAGGATGTCGTAGGCCACGACCTTGGTCAGCGGAGCGTTGCCCGCGTTGGCGATCGTGAAACGGTAGGCGCCATCGGCACCCGGGTCGATCTCTGCGATCTGGCCGGCGGGGACGAAGTCGGCGTTCTTGTTGCCCTTGACTTCCTTCGCGATGTTCATGCCCGCGGTCGTGGCGATCTTAAAGTTCACGCTGGAATCGCACAGGAAGTCCGTCGTCGAACCATCCTGGTTGAGATCGAGCGTGTCCTGAGCGCGACTGCGGATGCAGTACTTGAGGTTACGGACACCGCGGTCCTGGTCGTAGGGCTTCGCTCCGCCACCCGGCATGAACGCCCAGGCGGTGTTCGTGGTGTCGCCGGCCGGAGCGGTGGTCAGGACCTTGGCGCTGTACCTCGAGAAGAACGCGCCTTCGACCGGATCCGGTACGATCCAGCGGATCAGGGTACGTCCCGTGTTGTTGAAGTTCTTTTCCACTTCAACCTTCACCTTGGCCGGGTCGTAGGCGGTGCCGTCCGGGTTCTTCAGGACGGAGTAGCTCTCCGCACGAATGTTGGAAGCGTCGTCCACGTCGAGGCCTTCGGGCAGCAGGTCCACGACCGTGAACGGCGTGGGGGTACCGCCGTCGACGGCCTTACGGGCCTCGGCGACGATCATGAAGTTGGCGGGCTTGCCGACCACGACGGGGTTGGTGTTCAGTTCCTTACGGACCTGGACGCCGGGGACCTCGGTGCGGATACGAGTCCAGCTACACGTGTTGTCGTTCGACAGCGCGACGGCGCCGGTGTCCTTGTCGGTGACCACGACGGACGCGCAGTTCTGGATACGCACGTAGTCCTCGGAGGCGACGGTGTCGTAGTAGCGCTCAGGGGGCAGCACGGCGTTGTAGTGGTTCGTGAAGTCCGAGGGTTCGGTCTTCGGGACGCTGCGCGAGACCGCGGCGCTCAGGTCGACGGTCGGCCTGGACAGTGGGGCCGCGTCCGTTTCGATGACGAAGCGGGTGATCCACTCGCCGTCCGGCAGGGTGAGGGTCTTGCTGGTCTTGTACGTGACGGTCTCGTGGTTGCCCTTGTTGGTCCAGTACTCGAAGGTCCAGCCGCCCATCTCCTCGTATCCGGACTTGGTGGAAATCTTGAACTCGTAGGGGCCCACGAAGGCGGGCTGGTCACAGGAGTCACCGGCGGCCTTACCGTCCTGGGAGGACCAGGTGCAGGGCATGGTGTCTTCCCAGCGGTAGTGGAGCGTCGTGTTACCGGAGTTGCTTCCCTCGAAACGCCACGGGAGCGTATCGCCGCGCGCGTAGTCGCGGTTGTAGGTACCGATCTTCTCAGCCCTGGCCTCGACCCTGCGCTCGGCGAAGCCGTGCGTGATCTCGGAGCTCTTGGTGACGACGTTGGTCGGCTCGTTCATGCCTTCGGCGGTGATGGTCGCCTTGTTGGTGACCGTGTCCGCGGTCGTCACGGTGCCGGCGGGGTACTTCACGGTGACGGTCGACTCGATGGGGTTCTGATACGCCCACTTGTCGTAGGACCAGGTCACGGAGTGGGTCGCCGCGTCGTAGACGCCGCCGTTCGAGGCGCTCACGAAGACTGCCTGCGCGGGCAGCGGGTCGACGACCTTGATGTTCTGCACCTGCTGGAAGCCGATGCCGACGACCTTGCCGTTGTAGGCGGTCCCGCCCCAGCGGGTGCCAACCGAGTTCGGCTTGGTCGTGTCGTTCTGCTGGTAGCCGTAGCGCAGCTCGTAGGTGGCCTCGCCGCCGACCGCCGGGTAGTACAGGCGGTTGGTCGGGCCCGACTTTTCGATGGCGACGTCAGTCGAGGCGGTCCACGTCGTGCTCAGCGTCTGCTCGATGCTGGCGGCGTTGTTGGCCGAGAAGACGACGTGCTGCGTGGTGGTGGAGTTATTCGGTGCATCGTTGCCGTTGTAGCGCCACGGAATCTGGATGCGGTCCGAGGTGCCCGCGGGCAGCGGGTCCTTCAGCGTGAAGCGGTAGCGCTGCACGCGCGCTCCATCGGCCGACTTTTCGACGTAGTTTTCGCTCTTCGCGACGACGTCACTCGTGACGGGGACGACCGTGTAGCCCTGCTCGATGAGCTTCAGTCCCGCCGGAGTAATCGGTCCGGGCAGTGTCATTTCGATGACGGCACCCTGACAGGGGGTGGTCACCGAGGAGCAGGAGAAGTTGATCGTCGTGATCTGGTCCTCGCGCACGCGCAGAGTGGTGTAGTCGTTGACGACGGTCATCGCCAGGGTGGCGGACTCGTCGCGGGCAGCGGCGGGGGCGGCAACACCCTCGGCGTCGGCTGCTTCGTCGGCGGCCTCGGACTCGGACGAGGCCGTGGCAGCGTCTTGCGAGGACGCGACGTCGGTTGCTTGCGTGCTTTCCTCAGCGGCGCTGGCTCGCAAAGCGAAAGGCGTCAGCGATGTGACGAGAAGCGAGAGAGCGGCCAAGCTGGCAGCACCCGCAACGCCCACACGGGCGCGGAACGGACGCAGTCGAGACATCGACTTCTCCTTCTATGGGCAGAATATGGACAGGATGATCTCAAGCGTAGTGAAGGCAACCAGCCGTCTCTAGCCCTTACAGAAGGACACATGATGACAGCGAAAGACTGCAATGTCGCAGAGATTTGGTTACACAGTTTCTGAGCAAGTTCTTTGAACTAGTGGTCAGTGGGACAATCGCTCGCAGGCCTATGATTTATCGAATAATCATCAAAAGTTCCGCCACGATAGCTGATCAAATTATGACCAGATCAACGACACGGGCGGAGCAAACGACAAGACATACGAGTGTCCAAGGTCACATCACTAGTGGCCCTGATGTGATCGTCGCCTTGTGGGTATAGGGGAGGGGGCGCGGGACCATGTGTTGGTCTCGCGCCCCCTCTCCTGTTCAGGCGTGCACCCCGTGTGGGGTGTGGGCCCCGCCTACGGGTTAGGCCTCCTCACGCTCGCGGCGGCGCTTACCCGCCAGAGCCGCAAACCCGGCGATGGCTGCCATGGCCGCCATACCACCGAACACGGAGGCGTCCGAGCCGGTACGAGCCAGGACCTTCGCCACCGTCACCGCCGGGGTCGGGGCCGGGATCAGGGTGAGCGGGAAGTCCGCGTCCACGTATTCCTCGCCTTCACCCACGCTCACGCTCATCGAGGTGGTCGCAGCCGCATAGCCGGACGGGACCTCGATGGAGACGGTGTAGGTGCCCGGGATCAGGCCCGTGAAACGGTAGTTACCATTCGCATCGGTGGTGGTGCGAGCCACCTCCATACCGTCAGCGTCGGTGAGGATCACGGTCACGCCTCCGATGCCAGGCTCGCCGTCGTCAGCGCCATTGGCGTTGACGTCGTTCCAGACGCGGTCACCGATGCTGGCGGGGGCAACCAGACCGAAGTCCACGCCCTGCACCGACGCGTCAGAGATGGTGACCGACGCCTGGGTGGCACCCCGACCGGTGTAGGCCTGCGTGGGCAGCAGCCCCGCCAGATCACCCGAGTTCGGATCCACGATCACCACGCGGTACGAGGCCGGAGCCAGGCCCACAAACTGGTAGGCACCGTTCTCGTCGGTCGTCGCGGTCATCGGATCACCGTTCGCGTCGAGCACCGGGGTGCCATCCTCGTTCAGCAGCGCGACCGTGACGCCCTTGAAGCGCTGCTCGTCGTCGCCCTTGGAGTAGGACGCATCCGAGTCACGGTAGATCGTGCCACCCAGGTTGTATCCGCCCTTGAACGAGGCCGAAGACTCGTTGTTGGTCGGGTCATCGCCTGCCTGATCCTGGTGAGTAATACGAGCAACGTTGGTGACCAACTGGCCCGCGCCCTCACCCGTAATCGTAACCGTGATCGTGATCGTCTTGACATCACCCTTGGCCAGGGTCAGATCAGACAGATCCCACACGCCCGTGGCCGAGTCGTAGGAGCCATCACCCTGCGCGGACACGAACGCAACGCCAGCGGGAAGCTTGTCAGCGGCCTTCACACCCGTCGCCACGCCCGGACCATTATTGGTCAGCGTCAGCGTGTAGGTCACGCGCTGACCCGGGGTGAACTCGAAGGACTCCTGAGCAGCCTCATCCGGATCGGTGATCGCCTTCATAATCGCAGTGTCAGCCGAGATACCAAAACCCCAATCCTGATCAAGATTCTGGTTCTTCTCGCCCGTCAGCGTCACCGATGCGTTCAGGTTGAACGCCGCGGCCAGCTTGTCCTTGTCGGCCTTCGCCTCCTCGGACACGACCTTCTTGGCCGCCACGTCACCGGACGGGGCGTGGGTCAGCACATCGAGCAGGGGCTCGGCAGCCAGCAGCGACTCCGGGTCAACCGACACCTTGTACTCGCCAGGCAGCAGATTCTCGAACTTGTACTTACCATCAGCGTCCGTGGTGGTCTCATAGGTACGAGTGATACCACCCGGACCAGTCCACGTCAGCGTCACCTTCACACCCGCCAGCGGCTTGTCACCAGCATCGGGGGCACCCCCGCCGTTCTGGTTGACATCCACGAACAGCTGATCACCGATGACGCCGGTACCGACCAGACCGTAATCCACGGTCGCATCGTCCTGGCCCTGAGCGAGGGTCACCGAAGCCTCGGTCCCATTGGAATCGAGAGCGCGATCACTGCCAGCGTCCGACACGGTGGCCTCATAACCCGCAGGGTTCGTGAAAGACACCTTGTAATCGCCGGGCAGCAGGTTCTCGAACTTGTACTGTCCATTCGCGTCGGTAGTCACGGCCGCAACCGGGTTACCCGACGCATCCGTCACGGCAGAGCCGTCGGCGCGCGTCAGCGTCACCGTCACGCCCGGCATCGCGGGCTCGTCGGCGTCCTGGATGCCATCGCGGTTGACGTCCATCCACACCTTGTCACCGACAGAGGCGGGCTTGACGAAACCGAAGTTCACGTCGATGACCGATCCTGTGGCCTCGGCGATGGTCACGTCCGCGGTGGTCTTGTAGCGGCCCGTGTAGGCCTCGGTGGGCTTGGTGCCCGCCAGAGGACCGGAGGTCGGGTCGACGACGCTGACGGTGTACTCGCCCAGTGCCAGACCGGGGAAGGAGTACTTGCCATCGGCATCGGTCACTGCCGTGACCGGGTTGCCGTCCTTGTCGAGGACGGGGGTGCCGTCCTTCTTGAGGAGGGCAACGGTCACGCCCGCGTACGGGTTCTCACCGTTATCGGAGCTAAACGAGGCGTTGGCGTCGTTGTAGAGCTTGCCCGCGATCGTGTAGCCGGCGGTGAGGTCCGCGGACGAGGTGTTGTCCGTCGTCTTGTCGCCGATCTGGTCCTGCTTCTCGATCGTGGCCGTGTTGGTCACGACCGAGCCGGCGGCGGAGGCATCGATGGTGACGGTGATGCGCAGGGTGCGCGTCGCGTCCTTCTCGATCACCTCAGAGCTGAGGTCCCACTTGCCGGAGGCGGCGTCGTAGGTGCCATCGCCCTGCGCGGACACGAAGGTCACGCCGGAGGGGAGCTTATCCTGCGCGATGACGCCGGTGGCGGGGCTCGGGCCCTCGTTCGTGAGCGTCAGCGTGTAGGTGACGGACGTGCCGGGGGTGAAGCCACCCGCCGGAACCTCGGTCGGCTCCGCGATCGCCTTGACGATCGCCGTGTTCGCGACGCCGGTGAACGCCCAGTCCTGGTCGTTGTTCGTCATCGCGCCGGGGCTCAGCGTCACCTTGGAGGTGAGGGAGAGCTCCTGGCCCTCCGAGGCCGTCAGGTTGCCCGAGGGGGCGTGGGTCTGAGCGGTGCACTCGGGGCACACGGTGGCCAGGGAGGTCTTGTCGACCGTGACCACGTAGTCGCCGGGGGCGAGGTCCTTGAACGAGTAGTGTCCGTCGGCGTCCGTGACGGTCGTCAGCGTCTTCTGCACGCCCGCGGGGGTCGTGTAGGTCAGCGTGACGGTCACGCCGGCCAGCGGCTTGTCCGGGCCTGAAGGCGCAGAACCGCCGTTGTTGTCGACGTCCCAGAACAGGGTGTCACCGATCGTGCCGTCGGCGACGAGGCCGAAGTCGACGGTCTCGTCGTTCTGGCCCTGGGTGAGCGTCACGGAGCTGTCGGCGCCGTTGGAGTCCTTCTCACCATCCGCAGCCGCGTAGGACGTGGTCGCGGAGTAGCCGGCGGGAACCGTGAAGACAACCTTGTAGTTCTCCTCGCCCGCGTTCGCAACGATCCGATCAACGTTCGGCATGAGGTTCGTGAACTCGTACTTGCCGTTGGCGTCCGTGACCACGGGCTTGACCGGGTTGCCGTCCAGGTCGATGACCGGGTTGCCGGCGCCGTCCGTCAGGGTGACGGTGACGCCGGGGACACCGGCCTCGTCCGCGTCCTGAATGCCGTCCTTGTTCGCGTCGAACCACACGAAGTTACCCACCGAGGCGGGCTTCACGAACGCGAAGTCGACCTTCGTGGCGTTGGGGGCGGCGGTCGTCAGCTCGATCGGGTTCGGCGTGACGAGCTTGCCCTTGCCGGCCTCGCTGCGCTTGGTCGACGAGCCGTAGCCGTAGGTCTGCTTGTAGTCGGACAGGTTCACGTCAGCGCCGTCAACCTTCGCCGCGCCCGGAACGACCTCGACCTTGTACGAGCCCATCGGCAGACGGGTGAAGGTGTACTTACCGTCGGCATCGGTCTTGGCGGTGATGTCCGCGCCGGACGCATCCTTCACCGGGTTACCGTCGGCGTCGAGCAGACGAACCGTCACACCTTCGAAGGGACTGTCGAGGACGGGCGAATCGTTGAACCAGGTCGCGTCCTTGTCGTTGTAGATGGTGCCCGAAATGGTGCCACCCACGGTGAAGGATGCGCTGGCCGTGTTGTTGTCCTTGTTGGAGTCGATCTGGTCGAAGTCGCCCAAGGAGGCCGTGTTCGTGATGGTCTTGCCCTCGGTGCCGTCCTGAACCTTCACGAGGACGTACAGCGTCTCGGTGCCACCCACGTAGAGGTTGGTGTTGAGAACGCCGGACTCCATGGCTCGCCAGTCCGTATCCAGGACCTCGAAGCCGGAATCTGCCTTCACGGTGCCTGTGCACGGGTTCGTCGCACCGTCCTGGCAGATGCGCGTCTCGGCGGAGACGTACTCAACACCTGCCGGGAGGACTTCCTTGACGGTCATGCCCGAAGCAACAGCCGGACCCTTGTTGTTCAGGGTGATGCGGTAGAGCATGTAGTCGCCCGGCATGATCGGTTCCGTCGACTGGAGGGTTTCAGGAATACCGTTGGCGTCGCGAACCGGCTGATCGCCGTTCATCTTGACGCGGGACACGGTCTTGGCGACCTCGACATCGGTGGAAACGTTGATGCCGACCTTGGGGGCCTCGTTGGGCAGCAGGTAGGACACCTTGCCGTTCTGCATGGAGCCACCGGACATCGCGACGGAGTTCCAGGCGATGAGGTTGGCGTTGACCGGGGAGGTCATGGTCGCCACGAACTGGATCTTCTCACCGGGCTCGATGTCGCGGTTCATCACCAGGCGGAAACCGGTGATCGTCGTCAGGTCGGCGGGAGCGTCGCCCCACGCGTTGGGGGTACAACCAGCGGGTGCATCGTTCATCGAGCCGCCCGCGGAGAGAACCTCGCCGCGGCAGGGGTTGGGAACGGTGGAGTACTGGACCGTAATATCCGAGGCCGGAACGGCCGTGATCTCGGGGTCACGACCCGGCTTCTGCTTCACCGACTGGAATGCCCAGGTGGTGGAGTTCAGGTTCGGCTTCCAGTGGGAGCCGCGTGCCTGCGAGGAGGCGGGACCCACACCCACGTCGTTCAGGTGGGGCAGGACGTCGTAGGCCACGACCTTCGTCAGCGGGGTGTTACCGGTGTTGGCGATCGTGAAACGGTAGGCGCCGTCCGCACCCGGGTCAATCTCTGCGATCTCACCGGCGGGGACGAAGTCCGCGTTCTTGTTGCCCTTGACTTCCTTCGCGATATTCATCGACGGGGTGGTCGCAACGTTGAAGTTCGTCGCCGCGTTACACACGTAGTCGGTGGTCGACCCGTTGCCGTTGACGTCGAAGGTGTCGACTGCACGGCTACCGATGCAGTAGTTGGTGTTGCGCAGGCTCTGGTCCTCGGTCCTCGACTTAGCACCGTCGCCGGGCATGAACGCCATGGCGTCGTTCGTGTTCTGGCCGGCAGCGGCCGTCGCGAGCACGTTGACATTGAAGGTCGAGTAGAGGCTACCTTCGACCGGATCCGGAACGTTCCAGCGGATGAGGGTGCGGCCGGTGTTGTTGTAGTTCTTCTCGATCTCGACCGTGACCTTGCTGAGGTCGTAGGGGGTGCCGTCGGCGTTCTTCAGCGTGGAACGCTTCTCGGGAACGATCGCCGAGGCATCGTCGACGTCGAAGCCCTCGGGCAGCAGGTCCACAACGGTGAACGGCGTGGGCGTGCCCCCCTCGGTGGCCGACTTGGCGGTGCCGTTGATGAAGAAGGTGGCGGGCTTGCCCACGACCACGGGGTTGGTGCGCACGGTCTTGTAGACCTGGACGCTCGGGAACTCGTCGCGCACGCGCATCCAGGAGCAGAGCTCGTCGCTCGAGGTGACGACGGTCCCAGTGTCCTTATCGGTCACCGTGCCGGTGGCACAGTTCTGGAAGCGCACGTAGTCCGGGGAGGCCACGTAGTTGTAGTACTTCTCCGGAGGCAGCGCGGGGTTGTAGTGCGAGGTGAAGTCCGCGGGCTCCGTCGTGGGCAGCGTCTTAGGCGTCGTGCCGTACAGCCACGCCTGGGGGCTGGTCTGCGGAGCAGCGTCGGTGTCGATGGTGAAGCGGGTGATCCACTCGCCGTCCGGCAGGGTCAGAGGGCTCGTCTTCGAGTAGGTGACGGTCTCGTGGTTGCCCTTGTTGGTCCAGTACTCGAGGGTCCAGCCACCGTTGTCCTCGTATCCGGACTTGCCGAAGACGGTGAAGCGGTAGGGGCCCACCATGGTCGGCTGGTCACAGGAATCGCCGGCGGCCTTCGCATCCTGGGTGGACCAGGTGCAGGGCAGGGTATCTTCCCAGCGGAAGTGAAGGGTGGTGTTACCCGAGTTGATGCCGGCGAAACGCCACGGGTAGAGGCCACCGCGAACCTGGTACTGGTAGTCGTTGCCGGTCTTCATGATGCGGCCGCCGACCTTACGCTCGGCGAAGCCGTGCGTGATTTCGGAGCTCTTCGTCAGGGTCTTCGTCGGGTCGTTCATGACCTCGGCGCTGATGGTCGCCTTGTTGGTGACCGTGTCATCGAGCGAAACCGTACCCTCGGGGTACTTCACGGTGACGGTCGAATCGATCGGGTTCTGCCAGAACCAGCGATCGTAGGACCAGGTGACGGTATGGGTGGCCGGATCGTAGACGCCGCCGTCGGAGGCCGTGACGAAGACGGCCTTGGCGGGCAGCGGGTCCACAACCTTGATGTTCTGGACACCCACGAAGCCGAGGCCGTTGTTGCCGTTCTTCAGCGAGGAGCCGTTCCAGCGGATACCGACCTTGTTGGGGTTGTCCTGGTCGATCTGCTGATAGCCGTAGCGCAGCTTGTAGGTCGCCTCACCGCCGACTGCGGGGTAGTCAGAGGCCTTCGTGGGGCCGCTCTTCTCGATCGCGATGTCGGTATCGGCGGTCCACGTGGTGGTGAGCTCGTTCTCGATCTTCTCAGCGTTCAGCGCGCTGAAGCGCACCTTCTGGGTGGTCGTCGAGTTGTTCGGTGCATCGTAGTAGCTGTAGTTCCAGGTGACCTGGATACGGTCGGACGTGCCGGCGGGGAGCGGATCCTTCAGCTTGAAGATGTAGCGCTGCACGCGGGTGCCGTCAGGGTTCTTCTCGGTCGAGGTGATCGTCTTGGTGACGCTGTCGCCGGTCACGGGGACGACGGTGTAGCCACGCTCGGCGAGCTTGAGGCCGTCCGGCGTGATGGGGCCGGGCAACGCCAGCTCGATCTCCGCCTGCTTACAGGGGGTGGTCACCGAGGAGCAGGAGAAGTTGATCGTCGTGATCTGCTCGTCGTGGATGCGCAGGGTCTGCGCGTCGTTGACAACGTTGAGGGCCAGGGTCGCCTGGTCTTCCGTCACCGCGCGGGCGCGGCGCGTGCGGGGCTGGTTCTCGGGTGCGACCTCGGCGGCGGGAGCCTCAGCGCCGGCCTCCGTATCAGCGGCCTCAGCGTCGGCGGCGGGGGCTTCGGCCCCGGCTGCATCGGTATCGGCGGCGGGCGCAGCGGCGGCCTCGGACTCGGACGAGGCCGTGGCGCCGTCTTGCGAGGACGCCACGTCGGTTGCTTGCGTACTTTCCTCAGCGGCGCTGGCTCGCAAAGCGAAAGGCGTCAGCGACGTGACGAGAAGCGAGAGAGCGGCCAAGCTGGCAGCACCCGCAACGCCCACACGGGCGCGGAACGGACGCAGTCGAGACATCGACTTCTCCTTCTAACTGAAAATGGACAGGACTTGCGTCCCAGCCTAGTGAAGGAGTAGCGGCTGCCACCATGCCTAACAGGTATCACCTGAACCACAACTACAACGGTGTATTTCGTTGAAATTCCGGGCATAACGGCTATATAACAACTTCTCTGAACCCCTGGTCAGTGAGCGCATGCCCGCAGCATCAAGAGATTTCTGAGCAATTATCAGAACGCCCCTGCGACCATCATCAAAATATGACCAGCACAATAGGTATTGGCCGATACGCAATCACTCAATCTAGTGACGCATCACACAACACTTGTCCAGCGCGCGATTACTCAGCATCCATAAGGCTTCGATGAGTATGGCGGTCCCTGTTGCCGTATTGCCCAGCTGGATGTCAGCTCGAGGCACGCCCCGCCACTCCATTCAGCTTTCGCACTTCGCTCCACCCGTTGGCGTGTGGGGCCGGGCTGCTCGCTGGGCCGGGCTGCTTGGTGTGCCCGTGGGCGGCGGCCCGCCCGCGAGTCGTCCGCGCAGCGAGCTTCACTCGGCGCGTCGACTCGTTGTCCGGCCAGGCCCCGCCACCGCCCGCGGGCTCTGCGGCCTGGCCCTCCAAACCCTCCGGCACCGTCCACACCAGTGGGGCCTGGTGTGATGGGCGGCCCGGCACGTCGGCTCGAAGTCCGGCCAGGCCCTACCTCAGCCCACCGGCACCGCCGCCAGACCCTCCAAACCCTCCGACGCCCTCCACACCAGCGGGCCTGGTCGCGGCATGGTACTGAGTCCTGACTGCATCTCGGCAATTTCGCATGCAATTCCCCTAAGAGTATTTCAACTATTGAAATCTGATCGTTGATATTCTGCGGTTTTTGAGCGCGCGTCAATCCGTGTCGTGGGGGAATTGCATGCGAAATTTGCTTGGGCTGGGTGCTCCTGTTGTTTGTGGATACCGCGGCCGAGCCCTCCGGGCCCTCCAACACCCTCCACACCAGTGGGGCCAGGTCGCTGATGTGCGACTTTGCGCGTCGCCTCGAATCCTCCCGTGCCCTCCGGCCCCTCTGGCGCCCTCCATACCAGTGGGGCCTAGTGTCCTGATGGGTAGTGCGCTGGAGGGCCTACGTCTGCACGCGCGAAAAAGTCCTCCCTGCGTCGCTGGTAGATCGTGAAAGCGCGAAAAAGTTCTCCCTGCGCGCTCAAATTGGCCCAAATTCGGCGTTTTTGCGCGTGCTGGGAGAACTTTTTCGCGGAAGAGCCGCCGGAGGGGCCGTGCTGGGCGAATCTTTTCGTGCCAATTGGCCCTATGCCCAGGACTTGTAGGCGATGCGGCGCACATCAGGCTGGCTGCGATGGGGGTTTTGCACTACACGAAGCCTTCTCGCGGCGTGTCGCCGGCGTGTCGAACCCCCGTGTAGTGCAACTCCCCGATTGGCGGCGGCGCGGCCGTGACTTGTGGTGGTGTAGTGCCCAAATCGCAGACCACCTCGGCGAAAAACCCTGAAAACGGGCTGCTAGTGGCGAAGTAGCCTGCGTTTTGGCGCAACGGTGTCTGTCGTGGCGTGTTGGTCGCACGTGGACCCCTGAATATGCGCGTTAACCCCTTCATACGCACGTAAGCCCTTTGATGCGCATATCAACCCCTAGATATGCGCGTGGGCGGTACTACCCACGTGTAGACCATCGGGCCCGCGTGCGAGTCGTCGGGCCCAGGTGTGTATGAGCGGGTTCACGTGCGCATTGGTGGGACTCGCATGAGGCCGAGTCGCATCGTGAGAGCTGGATTCGTCGCCGTGGGAGTGATCATGCGGGGCGCTGGTGGCAGCTGGGCCCCACTACTGGCAGCCTTAACCCGCTAATTCGCAGCTAAACCCTATTGGTGGCATGGTGGGCAGCCTGCCCAGGCCGCCACCTATCGGGTTAACGTGCGCATGAAAGGGCCCAGGCCACCACCTATCGGCCCCACGAGCGAGTTGGTGGAACCCGCATGAGGCTGAGTCGCGTCGTGAGAACTGGATTCATCGCCGTGGGAGTGATCATGTGAGGCGGTGAGACAGTGCGGCACTGGTGGCAGCTGGGCCCCACAACTGGCGACCTTAACCCGCTAATGCGCAGCTAAACCCTATTGGTGGCATGGTGGGCAGCCTGCCCAGGCCGCCACCTATCGGGTTAACGTGCGCATGAAAGGGCTCGGGCCACCACCTATCGGGCCCACGTGCGAGCCAATGCGACGACCCAGCGAATACGAAAACCCCCGCGCTTCTTTCGAAGCGCGGGGGTCATGCGCGGAGACGGCGGGATTTGAACCCGCGAGGGGCTATGCACCCCTACCTCCTTAGCAGGGAGGCGCACTCGACCGGACTATGCGACGTCTCCAGTGCCGACTACTTTAGGGCATTTTTGCCGCGAGCGCGAACGTGCGCCCGCCGCGATGCCCATTGGCGGTCGGCTCGGCGGAGGGCGAGGGATTCGAACCCCCGGTGCCATTGCTGACACAACGGTTTTCAAGACCGTCTCTTTCGGCCACTCAGACAGCCCTCCAGACTCGGATCATCCTACAGGACTGGGCCCGGGGATGCGACCCTCGCATCCCCGGGCCCGAGCCCATCAGAGACTTGATGCGTCAGCCGCGCAGGCCGAAGAAGTTCCAGGACTTCTTGTCGGGGGCCGGTTCCTCGGGGCGGTCGAGGAGGCCGCGTGAGATCGCGGGGGCTGTCGGCGGCCACAGCGGCACACGGATCGCCAGCGTCGCCTGGATGGCGTGGTAGACGTCCCAGCGCGAGGACTTGGCGGGCTGCACGTTCTCGTTGTGGGCGCCGAGGCGGCGCACCCAGCGGCCGGGCTGGCTGATGAGGTAGTCGTGGATGTAGTCGACGAAGGAGCGGTAGCAGTGCTCGAAGTGCTCGACGTCAGAGATGCGCGAACCGTCGTCCAGCATCGCGCGACGAACGGCGACAGCGGCGCATACGCCCTCGCAGACAACCCACTGCTGGTGCTCGTCTTCGCCGGGGATCGGGTCGCCCTCGTCGTCCACGCCGGTGGAGAAGCCGGGGCAGGCGTCGGTGCGGCGCCATCCGTCGACGCGGGCGCGCTCAAAGAGTTCGGTCCCCATCTCGAGGAGGTAGTCGGGCACCTCCCACCCCATCGAGCGCAGGCCCGCGCGCACCTGGAGGGCGAAGCGTGCGAGCTGCATCGAGTGGCCGGTCACGTAGCCCTTGTAGTAGCGGCGCCCGTCGTTGAGGAGTTTGCCGGCCTCGTGGTCGGCTTCCCAGTTTTCGTCGAAGTACTCCGGGATGCGCCATCCGTTCTTGGAGGCGACCTTGTAGGCGAATGCTGTCATCTTCTCGGCGCGGTCGAGCCACTCGGGTTCGGTCGTGGCCTCGGCGGCGGCCATGTAGGCCTCGATCGTGTGGATGAGGGTGCCGAGCGTGTGGACGGGGACGGCCTCGGTGAAGGCCTCGTCGTATTCGTCCCAGACGCGCCCGAAGTCGTCGGTCCACAGTTCCTTCTGTTCGTCGAGCATGCGGTTGAGCAGCTCGTGGGCGCCGGGGCGGTCGGCGACGGTCGCGGCGGCCGCGCCGAGCAGCGCGTACACGGTGTGGTACTGCGATTTCACGCGCGAGGCCTCGTCCCATGGCACGCCGTGTCCGTCCTCGTCGGGTTCGGGCTTGATCGCGAACCACATGCCGCCGTTGACGGGGTCCGTGAAGTAGTCGGTGAGCGCCTTGACGGCGTGATCGGCGTAGCGGCGTGTGCCGGGCAGGCCCATGAGCGCGCCGAGCGAGAACACGTAGGCCATGCGGCCCGTGACAGCCAGGTCGATTGATCGGGTCGGGTCGGGCTTTCCATCAGCGTCGAGGTGCGCGAAACCAGTCGCGACGATCGCGCCTTCTGCCTCTTCAATGAGCGCCTGCATGTGGCTGCTCAGCCAACGGTTATGTTCGATGGAATCAAACCATCCCACGGTGTTCCTCCTGACGACACAGTCACGGTCTTCGGTGACCGATATCTCATAGGATAGTCGCTCGCTGGCGGTTTTGGGAAAACGTGCAGACCCCCTGTCCTCTCTCGGGGACGAGGCCGGAGCTACCCCCGCTGCCACCTGCCCTTTTGCGCCCTCCCAGCCACAACCTCGAACAAGAGAAAACAAGGAAAAGTCCACGCCCTGGGACGGCGCTAGCCACAAAGCGGCGTAACGTGCAACACTGTCACTATGCATGAACGAGCTGGCACACGTGCCCTTCCAGAAGACCTCATCAACGTCGACGATGTCATCTCCGCCTACTACGACATCGTCCCTGACCCGACCGACGTGGGACAGCGCGTCGCGTTCGGAACGTCGGGCCACCGCGGCGCTTCGTTGGACGGTAAGTTCAACGAGGCGCACATCATCGCCATCACCGCGGCGATCATCGAGTACCGCGCCTCCCAGGGCATCAACGGTCCCCTGTTCATCGGCCGTGACACGCACGCCCTGAGCGAGCCCGCGTGGCGCACCGCCCTGGAGGTCCTCGCGGCCGCCGGCATCGACACGCGCATTGACTCGCGTGGCTCCTACACGCCGACCCCCGCCGTGTCTGTCGCGATCCTGGGCGCGAACGGCGCGCCGGCCAACCTGCGCGCCGAGGGCGATGGCCTGGCTGACGGCATCGTCGTCACCCCCAGCCACAACCCCCCGCGCGACGGCGGCTTCAAGTACAACCCGCCTCACGGCGGCCCCGCCGACACCGATGCGACCGGCTGGATTGCGGCGCGCGCCAACGAGCTCCTCGACTCGGGTGAGTGGAAGAACGTTCCCCGCGTGACCGGCTCGGACCTGCTGCACGACCCGAACATCAAGCCCTTCGACTACCTGGACTTCTACGTGTCGCAGCTGGATCAGGTCATCGACATCGAGGCCATCCGTAAGGCGGGCGTGCGCATCGGCGCGGATCCGCTCGGCGGCGCGTCGATCGACTACTGGGCGGCCATCGGCGAGCACTACGGCCTCGACCTGACTGTCGTGAACCCCGAGGTCGACCCGGCGTGGCCGTTCATGACCCTGGACTGGGATGGCAAGATCCGCATGGACTGCTCCTCGCCCTACGCGATGGCGTCTCTGCGTCAGGCCATGACTCCCGATGCCGAGGGCAACACCCCCTACGACATCGCGACCGGCAACGACGCGGATTCGGACCGTCACGGCATCGTCACGCCTGATGGCCTGATGAACCCGAACCACTTCCTGGCCGTCGCCATCGAGTACCTGTTCACGCATCGTCCCGGCTGGGGTGCGGATGCGGCCGTGGGCAAGACCCTGGTGTCCTCCGCGCTTATCGACCGTGTTGTGGCCGCGATGGGCCGCGACCTGATCGAGGTGCCCGTGGGCTTCAAGTACTTCGTGCCCGGCCTGCTGTCCGGGACCGTCGGTTTCGGCGGCGAGGAGAGCGCGGGAGCTTCCTTCCTGCGCAAGGACGGCACCGTGTGGTCGACCGATAAGGACGGCATCATCCTGGCGCTGCTCGCCTCGGAGATCCTGGCCGTGACCGGCAAGACCCCGTCGCAGCTGCACGAGGAGCAGGTTGAGCGCTTCGGCGCCTCCGCCTACGCGCGCATCGACGCGGCCGCCTCCCGCGAGGAGAAGGCGAAGCTCGCTGCGCTGTCCGCGGACGACGTGACCGCGACCGAGCTGGCCGGCGACCCGATCGTCGCGAAGCTGGTGCGCGCGCCCGGTAACGACGCGCCCATCGGTGGCCTGAAGGTGACGACCGAGTACGCGTGGTTTGCCGCGCGTCCTTCGGGCACCGAGGACGTGTACAAGATCTACGCGGAGTCCTTCAAGGGTGCCGAGCACCTGGCGCAGGTCCAGGAGGCCGCCAAGCAGGTCGTGTCCGACGCCTTGAACGGCTGATGCTCTGACGGCGCCCGCTCACGCGGGTTGCGCGAGGGGGGCGGCGCTCATATGAGCGCCGCCCCCCTGCTATGTTCGCTGGTCACGCGTGGCCGCGGATGTGCGCGACCGACCGTGAATGTGCGCGGCCGCGCGAGCGCCGGTTCGTCACTTGCCGGACAGATCATTCAGCCACGACGAGTCGGGAGCCTTGATCGGGCCAGCAATCTGCGACGGGTCGAGATTCTCGATTCCCTCGACGAACTCCTTCACGGTCTCCTTGACGCCCTCGACGGCCTCGTTGACCTTACCGCGGATGGGTTCGGAGATGTCAGGCGGCAGGGCGGGGCCTCCCACAATAGGATCCGGCATGCGCCAGTCTCCGGGGCGCGAGCCAAAATGGGGGTTAATCACGTGATCGGGATCGCCGATGACATCGCCCGAGTCACCGTTACCGGAGCCGTAGCTGTGGCCGCTGATACCCGAGCCATAGCTGTGGCCGCTGACACTCCCGCCACCGTTGATGATGTCGTCGATTGCCTCTCCGCCGAGGCTGTGCCCCGACAGGGCCGAGCCGATGCTGTGGCCCCTGAGCATGTTGCCACCGCCGGAGCCGGAGCCCCCACCGTAGCTGTTGCCGTCGATGATGGAACCGATGAGCTGGCTGTTCTCGTCTTCGGTGGCGATAAAGTCGCGCTCGGCAGCTTCGAGCGAGTCAGCGTGTTCATCCAGGCTCGTGCCCGTCTTGGTTGCCTGGTCCGCAAACTTATCTTCGACGCCTTGCATCTGCGACGACAGGCTCGTGCCGGGCATTGCCGAGGCGAAGGCGCTGGCTCCGCCCTCGGGGCGAGCCGAACGAACTGCCTCTGCGGCCTCGCGCGCCGTCGAAGCGAGGCGAGGGAATTCGCCGGCAACAAATGAAAGATCGCTCATCGTCCACTCCTGTGTTCATAGATGCGTGACCTGGACAATATTACCGGACGGAAACCTGATGCGCACCCATTCATCCAGGGGACCCTGACTCCCCTATCGCACATTTTTACCGCTCACACCCCTAGAAAATTGGTGACGGGGCGGCTACCTTGGCACTGTCGCCCCGCCGGGGCCCGACTCACGCCCACCACCTCCAGGAGCCCACATGAGCGAGGCACGCCCACCCGCACGCGACGCGGGACCGGATGCGCCAGCCCACGCCTCGTCGATAGTGACGAGGCCGCCCATCCCCCGCCTGCCCGTCGGCCGCCTCGCGTTCCTCCTCCTCGCCGGCATCGCGCTCCTGGCGGGACTGGACGCTTCCCTCGTGCGCCTGGGGGCGCTCGCACCCGTGGCTTCGACGAGCCTGGGGACCGTGCACGGGCTCCTCATGATCTACGGGTTCCTGGGTACCGCGATCTGCCTGGAGCGCGCGGTCGCCTTGCAGTCCGACGGGCGTCGCGCGTGGGCGTACGCGGCTCCCCTGCTCACCGGCGCGGGCGGTATCAGCGCGGTCGTCATCTCCGTGAATGCGGGCGTGCGCGAGGCGCTCGCGAACCTGCCGATCCCGCGTTTCCTCGCCGCCCACCTGACCGGATTCGCGCCCGAGCGCATGATGCCCGGATTCCTCATCACCCTCGGTATGGCGACGCTGTGTGCCATCTACTGCTACGTGTGGGCGCGCCGCCAGGCGACCCACGCGGTCCTCATCCAGCTGATGGGCGCGCTTATCGGCCTGGGCGGCATCCTCCTGTGGTGGCGAGGCCTCGAGACGCCGCGCGCGGTGCCGTGGTGGCTGGCGTTCCTGATCGTCACGATCGTCGGCGAGCGCGTCGAACTCGCGCGACTCGCCTTCGCGTCCGGCTCCACCGAGCGTCGTATTACCGCCGAGAGCGCGGCCCTCATGGTGGGCCTGACCGTCGCGCTCTACTCCCCCGCGATCGGTTACCCGCTGATCGGACTGAGCCTGGGTGCCCTCATGGTCGACACCGCGTGGCACGACGTCGCGCGCGGCACCGTGCGCATGAAGGGCCTGCCGCGCCTGGCCGCCGTGTGCATGCTGAGCGGATACGCGTGGGCGCTCGTGCCCGCGCTGATGTGGGTCGTCGCGCCCCCGGCCTTCGACGGGTACGGCTACGACGCCGGCGTCCACGCGATCACGATCGGTTTCGTCGTCTCGATGCTGCTGGCCCACGCTCCCGTCATCATCCCGGCGGTCGCCCGGCGCGAGGTCCCCTACCACGTCGCCATGTGGGTGCCCTTCGCGTTCCTCCAGGTTTCCCTCGCTCTGCGCCTCCTCGCGGGCGCGCGCGAGGCTGCCTACCCGTGGCGCCTGGGCGGCACCCTGGGTGTCGTGGGCGTCCTCCTGTTCGTCGCAACGACGCTGACGGTGACGATTCGCCGGGCGCGCGCGGTCTCGCGGGAACGCCGCCTCATCGACGAGGCCGACTCGCCCTCCTCGGGTCCCGCATCGTCGGGCGGAACGGAGGTGTGATGAGCAAGCCCCGCGTCCCCCGCACGGACCGCGCGACCTCCATCTGGATGTGCGTGGCGGCGGCGTGCGCCGCGATCACGATCGTCGCCCGAGGCCTCATCCCGCAGAACCTGTGGACGATGATCCACCTGGTAACCCTCGGCGTCCTGTCAAACGGGATCTTCCAGTGGTCCTGGTACTTCACGCGCGCGCTCGCACACCTGGCCCCGGATGATCGGCGCGCGGGGCGCGACAACACCGTGCGCATCATTGCGTTCAATCTTTCCCTCCTGCTCCTCATCGGCGGCATGTGGTCGGGTGTGTGGCACGCGACCGTCACGGGCGCGACCATTGTCGGCGCGATTGCCGCATGGCACGGGTGGGCGCTGCTCACTGCATCCCGCGAGCGCCTGGCGTCGCGTTTCGCGGTGATTATTCGCTACTACATCGCGGCGGCGTTTTTCCTGGTGGTCGGCGCGACGCTGGCCGGTTTCGTCACGGCGGCCATGTTCGACGCGAATGCGCCCGCGTGGCTGGCCTCGGCCAGGGACCGCCTGACGGTCGCCCACGCGCTGGCGGGTGTCGCCGGTTGGGTGGGCCTGACGATGGGCGGGACCCTGGTGACGCTGGGGCCGACCGCGATGCGCACGCGCATGGATCCGCGGGCCGTGTCCTTCGCGACGAGCGCCCTGCCTCTGTGGGTGGCTGCGCTCCTCGTCGCGGGTGCGGGCACGCTCGCCGGGTCGATGCGCGTGGCGTCGGTGGGTCTCCTCGTCGTCGTGGGCGCGGCGGCGCTGGGCGTCGGCGTTCCGCTCCTTCGCGCGGCCCTCGCAAAGGGTCCGGCCGAGTACGGCGCGTGGTCCCTCACGCTGGGTGCCGCCTGGATTCTCGTCGCCGGCGCGGGAGCGTCCCTGCGTGCCTTCGAGGCAGCGGACACGACCGGCCTGCGCGCGGCGTTCCTGCCGTGGCTGCCGATCCTCGGCGCGGCCGGCGTGGGCCAGCTCTTCGTCGGCGCGCTCACCTACCTGATGCCCGTCGTCATCGGCGGCGGCCCGTCCGCCGTGCGCGTCGGGGTCGGCGTGCTCGAGGCCGGGGCTCCCATCCGGGAGGCGGCGCGCAACGTGGCCGCAGTGTTTGCCCTCGCCGTCGCATCCCTGGGCGGCGTGTCCGCCGAGCGCCTCACCATCGCCGCATGGGTGGTCCTGCTGGCCACCTACGTCGTCGACATCATCCTCATGGCCCGCTGCGGCGTGGCCCAGGCGCGCGTCAAGCGTGCCGCCCAAACCCCCACCACCACGCAAGGAGGCCACCGTGGCTGACCTGAACCTGTCTGCGTCACCCTCATCGGGAGGAAAAACCCCGAAGTCGTCCGCTTCGACGGGCGGCTCGACGGGAACGCCGAAGCTGCGCATGAGCCCGGCGGGCGACCACTCGCCCATTAGCCGCACGGCGGGCGCGATCATCGGCGTCGTCTCCGTCGTGGCGCTCGCGCTGGCGGTCTTCCTGTCCAACCCGTCCGCGCCCACGACGTCGGGCACGGGGACCGCCTCGGGGACCACGGCCTCGTCGGTGACGCCGACCGGGCACACGACCCGCGTGTCGGTAGGCGTCGAGGGCATGGCCTTTACACCCAACCACATTGAGGTGCCGGTCGGCGATCGCCTCATCATCGACTTCACGAACTCGGGGGACCAGCGCCACGACCTGGTGTTCGAGACTGGCGTATCCTCCGGGTCCCTGGCGGCGGGTGAGACGAAGGAGCTGGATCTCGGCGTCATCGGCGGCGACGTCGAGGGGTGGTGTTCCCTGCCGGGTCACCGCGAGATGGGCATGACGCTGCACGTGCAGGCCACGGGCGCCTCCTCCTCTGGCGTGTCGTCCTCGTCGGGGGCATCGGCCTCGGGCGGCCACGCGGGACACAACCACGGCGAGGATGCAACCGGCGGTCCGACCACGGCGACGGAACTCACCGACTACGCGGCCTCCATCGACGCGCGCGACCCCGTCCTGCCGCCGGCCACGAACGAGACCGAGCGCCACTACACCTTCACGGTCACCGAGCAGACCGTCAACGTCACGAGCTCGCTGACGCGCGAGTCGTGGACCTTCAACGGGGACGCTCCCGGCCCGATCCTGCGCGGACACATCGGCGACACCTTCCACATCACGCTCGTCAACAACGGGACGATGAGCCACTCGCTGGACTTCCACGCGGGCCTCGTCGCCCCCGACAACGTCATGCACTCGATCGAACCCGGGCAGACCCTCGAGTACACCTTCGTCGCGAAGAACGCGGGCATCTGGCTCTACCACTGCTCGACCGCGCCCATGTCGATGCACATCGCGAACGGAATGTTCGGCGCCGTCATCATCGACCCGACCGACCTGGATAAGGTCGACCGCGAGTACGTCATGGTCGCCTCCGAGCTCTACCTGGGCGCGGACGGGCAGCCCGCTGACGCCTCGCTCCTGTCGGCCCTGCAGCCCAACGCGATGGCCTTCAACGGCGTGCCCTTCCAGTACAAGGCGCACCCGATCCAGATCAAGACCAACGAGCGCGTGCGCGTGTGGGTCATGGACGCGGGCCCGAACCTGGCGACCACCTTCCACGTCGTCGGCACCCAGTTCGACACCGTGTGGCGCGAAGGTGCCTACGTGATCCGAGGCGGCGGAAGCGGCGGCGGCTGGGGACAGGTCCTCACGTTGGGCGCCGCCGAGGGCGGCTTCGTCGAGTTCACTCCGCTCGAGGCCGGCCACTACGCCTTCGTCAACCACGCTCTCTCCCTGGCGGAAAAGGGCCAGCTCGGCGTCTTCGAGGTGACCGACTAGACCTTTCCCCGCTCCCCGGCCACGGCCTCGTCCTTTTTGACGAGGCCGTGGCTTTTTTCGCGGGTTCCCCTCCCCGTTCGGAGGGTTCGAATGGTTACGAACGCCCTATTCCGCTTGGCTTTCGGGACGCTACCCCGGTGATAGAATGGATGGATGCTCGGCACCTATCTTGACATTCTGCGTTACCGCCAGTCCTGGAAATTCTCCGCGGCTTGCCTTGTGCTGCGCATGCCGATGTCCATGGTGGGTCTGTCAACGATCCTGATGGTGCGCACCGAGTACGGCAACTACACGCTGGCCGGCGCCGTTGCCGCGGTCAACATCATCGTCATGGCACTCTGCGCGCCCATCCTCGCGCGCCGCGTCGACCGCCACGGGCAGCTGCGCGTCATGGGCCCAGCCTGGACTATTTCAGTCCTGTCAATGTCTGCTCTGGTCGCGGCCGTCATCATGCACGCCCCCGCGTGGACGCTCTTCATCCCGGCCGCCCTCGCGGGTGCCACGTGGGGAGCTCCCGGCGCGCTCGTGCGCTCGCGCTGGTCGACGATCCTGCACAAGCCGGGCCAGCTGCAGACCGCCTACGCTCTCGAATCCGCCGTCGACGAGTTCGTGTACATCGTGGGCCCCGTGCTGGCCACCGTCCTGGGCACCGCCCTGCACCCCGCGACCGGCCTCATCATCTCGATCGCGAGCCTGGCAGTGGGCGGCTTCCTGTTCCTGTCGCGCCGCGACTCCGAACCCGCGATCATCCCCCACGATCCGAGTGCCCCGCGCGAGTCCGTCATCCGCAAGCCCGTCGTCCTCGTCATGGCGGCGACCTACATCGGCATGGGCATGACGTTTGGTGCGATGGAAGTGTCGATGGTCAGCTTCACCGAGGAGCTGGGTACCCCCGCGCTCGGCGGCATCCTCCTCGCCCTCTTCTCCATCGGCTCGCTGACGGCCGCCCTCGTGTACGGCGCACGCACGTGGAGGCGACCCACCTGGCAGCTCTTCGTGATCGGCGTGATCGCGATGGCGATCGGCATGAGCCTGTTCCCCGTGGCCTTCAACGTCTGGACGATGGCCATCGTCATCCTCATCACGGGCCTTACCTGCGCCCCCACGATGACGAACGTCAACGTCATCATCCAGAAGTCCGTCTCCCCCGCGAAGCTCACCGAGGGCCTGACCTGGATGTCCACCTCGATCAGCCTGGGCATCTCGCTCGGCACGGCGATCGCCGGACCCGCGATCGACGCGATCGGCGCGCGCGGCGGCCTGTTCACCATGGCCGGGGCAGGGTGGGCGATGGTCGTGCTCATGCTGATCGGCCTACCCGCGCTACGTAAGGGCACCACGGCCGCCCCGACGCCCGAGCTCCCCCTCGACTGAGGACCGGGCTTCGCCGATTCTTGCGCCCTCCCGGGCGCGAAGACCTATGATTGCCATCATGCGCCTCCGACCGCCCCTCATCGACGACGAATCACCGTCGCTCGCGCTCGCCCTGACGGCAGGCGTGGGTGAATTTGCCTCGTCTCTGCTGGTCGCCGCCATGTCGCAGGGCCGGTACTACCCGGGCGTGGTCGGATTCGGCGGCATCGGCTCTGAGCGCAGCGCCCGCATCCTCGGTCGCGTCCTCATGGCGCGCGGCGACGACGGTCGTTCCTGGCTGCAGACCCGGCGCGGGTGGCGTCAGTTCTTCAACGCGCAGGTCCCCCGCCAGCCCGTGCTCATCACGGTCGGCAACGCGCGCCGACTCGCATTCGCGGACCGCGGCGGATTCGTCGACATGACGGTGCTCGGCCACGGCCTCGAGCCCGGCTGGCACAACGCGACCATCCAGGTCCTGCACGCGGGCGACGTGCGCGCACTCGGTCTGTCCGAGGACACCGCCGCCAAGCTCGCGACCACCCTGCGCACGGCGACCCCGTTGCCCGCCCCGGCCTCGGCGATGTACGAGCGGCCCCGCAAGGGCCGCATCCGCGCCGGACGCCCCGCCCGCGTGCGTCTGCGCATCGTTTCCGACGACGAGCGCTTCGGCGTAGTTTCTGACATCGACGACACAGTCATGGTGTCGATGCTGCCGCGCCTGGTCACCGCCGCGAAGCACGCGTTCCTCGACCGCGTCTCTTCGCGCGAGGCCGTCCCCGGCATGGCGAACCTGCTGACGACGCTGACGACCTCCTCGGCCACGTCAGAGGGCGTGCCCGAGGGAACCCACTCCCCCATCATGTACCTCTCGACGGGCGCGTGGAACGTCGTGCCGACCGTTCGTTCTTTCCTGGAGCGCGCCGGTTACCCGGCAGGCGGTTTCCTCATGACGGACTTCGGCCCCTCGAACACGGGCTGGTTCCGCTCGGGCCCCGAGCACAAGCGCCGCGAGCTGCGCCGTCTGGCCCGCATGTTCCCGCACATGCGCTGGCTCCTGGTCGGCGACGACGGGCAGCGCGACCCCGAAATCTACGCGGAGTTCGCCCGCGAGTTCCCCCAGTGCGTCGCGGGCATCGCGATTCGCTCCCTATCCGAAATCGAGCAGTTCATGGCCCACGGCAGCTTCGAGGCCATGGTCCCCGACGCGCTGTGGACCGTCCCCGAGTCCATCCCCGTCTGGTACGGCTCGGACGGTGAGGCGCTCCTGGAGAATATCCGAGGTCGTGGCACGGCCGGGCCGCTGAGCGGCCGCTGAGCGGGCGCTGACCGGGCACTGATCGGGCGCTGACCGGCCACTGACCGGGCATTCCCGCCGACGTGACGCTGCTTGACGCCCCACGGGCCTCTGACCGGCCACTGAGCAACCGCTAACCAGCCACTGAGCGGGCATTCCCGCCGGTGTGACGCTGCTTGAGGCCCCACGGGCCGCTCTCCCGTCAATTTCGCATGCAATTCCCCTGAGTGTATTTCAAGTATTGAAGTCTAATCGTTGATATTCCGCGGTTTTTGAGCGCGCGTTGATTCGTGTCGCGGGGGAATTGCATGCGAAATTTGTCTGGACCAGGCCCTGGCACGGCCCGCAGGCGCTGCAGTCAGGCCCCGCGCCTCAAAGCCCGCCCGTGCCCTCCGGTCCCTCCGCACCCTCCGGTACCTTCCAGTCCCGCCACCGCCCTCCGCACCCCCGGTGCCTTCCACACTAGTGGGGCCTGTTGTGCTGTCGTGGCTCGCTCGATCTCTGCCTCGCGTTCGGTACAAAACTCTCCCTGCTCGGCTTCTTGGTGGTGACAACGGTACAAAACTCTCCCTGCGCGCATAAAAAGTGCCAAATTGAGCCATTTCTGGTGTGCGGGGAGAGTTTTGTACCGGATATGTGGCGAGGGTGGGTGTGCCGGGAGAGTTTTGTACCGGATATGTGGCGAGGGTGGGTGTGCCGGGAGAGTTTTGTACCGGAGGGGCCCGGTGCGGTTGTAGTTGGGCGAGTTGTGTTGTGCTCTTGCGTAGTCCTTGTGCCAGTTGGCGGGCTATGGCAGCGCCCTGCCGCCGCCCACGGGCACCGCGGCCAGGCCCTCCGTGCTCGCCGGTGCCCTCCACACCAGTTGGGCCTGGTCGCTGATGGGTAGTGCACCGGAGGGCCTACGTCTGCACGCGCGAAAAAGTTCTCCCTGCGTCCCTGTTAGATCGTGAAAGCGCGAAAAAGTTCGCCCCGCGCGCTCAAATTGGCCCAAATTCGGCGTTTTTATGCATGCTGGGCGAACTTTTTCGCGGAAGAGCCGCCGGAGGGGCGGTGTTGGGCGAACTTTTTCGCGCCAACCGGTACTGCGGCCGGGCTCTCCGTGCCACTGGCGTTCTCCAGACCGGTGGCCGGCGGGGGTTTTGCACTACACGAAGCCCTCTTGCGGCGTGTCGCCGGCGTGTCGGACCCCCGTGTAGTGCAATTCCCCCCGACTGGCGGCGGCGCGGACGCGGTTTGCGGTGCTGGGGCGCCCAAACCGCAGACCACCTCGGCGAAAAACACTGAAAACGGGCCGCTAGTGGCGAAGTAGCCTGCGTTTTGGGCAGTTCCCGGGGGTATGGGTTGCTCGCGCACATTGTCGGGCGCCTGGCCAGGGTGGTAGCGACCCGACAGCCACATTGCGCGTTCGCACGTTAACCCCTGAGTGTGCGCGTAAACCCCTTGATACGCACGCAAACCCCTCGACATGCACGTGGGCGGGGCTGCCCAGGCTCGCATGAGCGGGTTAACGTGCGCATGAGAGAGCCCACGTGCGACTTGTCGGGCCCACGTGTGCTGCCAGAGGGGCCCGCGCACGGGGCACGATGCAGGGTTCGCAGGAACGAGGCAAACACAAGCAACTAAAATCGCGACTTTCCCGCGTGACAAAGCCGAAAAGTCACCCTGCTAGCAACACGATTTGTCCATCCTTCAAGTTGGCTCACGCCACCTTCAACACCAACTTTTCCGCACCAGCAAGCCGAAAAGTCACCACAAAACCGACACGTAGTGTCCTATTACCCTTTAACCCCGAAACGATGCTCATCGACAAACGACATAAAAAGGCCGCCCCGAGGGGCGGCCTTGTCGTTGATGCGACGCGTCGATCCTACTTTGATCCGGACATCGGGCGGCACTTGGCGGGCTGCTCGATGGGATCCGTGGACTTCAGGACGCGCTGCACGTCTTCGGCGCTCATCGCGTCGTCGTAGAAGGTTCCCAGCTCGACCGTGACCGTGGAATCCTGCGCGTCGGAGAGGCGCACGTGCGCGCCGGGGAAGAAACGCGCCACCGAGTAGGCGTTATCCACCGCGTTCGGACCGGCGGTAATGCGCACCTTGCCGGTGTACTCGACGTCCGAGTTCGCGGGCTCCGCCGTCTGGAATCCAGCGGTTGTCAACATGTCCGTCGCCTTGGATGCCAGACCCTGGTGTTGCGTCGTGTTGATGACGGTGACGGACACCTGGCCGGGTGCAACGGGCTTCGCGTTCGCCGTCGGGCAGGGGATATCGCCGGTCTCGGCGTACTTGATCTTCACCGAGAAGTCGTTGCCGAAAGGAACGGGAATGATGCCCGTGAACACGAGGGAGGCCACCACCGCGGCCACTAGCATCACGACACCGATGACAGCGAACGTCGTGTTTTGACGCTGCTGACGCTCGCGCAGGAATCGCTGGCGCGGGGTGAGGGCAGTGCGGGGCGCGTTCGGAGTACTCACAGTGTCCAGCCTATCGAATGGGAGCGGCCCGAGGCCAGACAACGCCCCGTCAGGCACGTTACATCTCGCCGTCCCACACCCCCGGCGCTACAGTAAGGTCACCCTGAGTAACGGGGCCACCGTGCTACCGCGCCACGTCGCGCGAGGCGCCCCGGCCTCGTCCCTTCGTCCGACCCGAAAGAGGACCGCGATGAGCTTCCTGGACACCGACCTGCTCGCCCGCATCCACGAGCGCGCCGCCGACGCCGACGCCGCGAACACCTACCCCGAGGCCGACCTCGCCGACCTGCGCGAGGCCGGATACCTGTCCGCGTTCGTCCCCACGGAGTTCGGGGGCGCGGGCCTGAGCCTGACCGAGATCGCCGCGGAACAGACCGCGCTGGCCAAGGCGGCGCCCGGCACCGCGCTGGGCATCAACATGCACCAGATCATCGTCGGGCTGGGCCGCTACCTGGTCACCCACGGCAACGCGCGCGGCGAGCAGATCCTGCGCGACGCGGTGGCCGGCGAGGTCTTCGGCTTCGGAATCTCCGAGCCGGGCAACGACCTCGTCCTCTTCGGCTCGACGACGCGGGCGACCGCGACCGCGGACGGCGGCTACTCCTTCGAGGGCACGAAGATCTTCACGTCCCTGTCCCCCGTGTGGACGCGCCTGCTCATCTTCGGGCGCGCACAGACCGAGGAGGGCCCCAAGTCCGTGTTCGGCATCGTCCACCGCGACGACGAAGGCTACTCGATCAAGGACGACTGGAACACGCTGGGCATGCGCGCCACCCAGTCCATGACCACCCTGCTTGAGGGCGTGACCGTGCCCGAGGAGCGCATCCTCACGATCACGGACCCGGGCCCGAGCGCCAACCCCGTCATCTTCGGCATTTTCTCCCACTTCGAGATCCTGCTGGCCGCCACCTACCAGGGCGTCGGCGAGCGCGCCGTCGAGGTCGCCGCCGAGCACGTGGCGAAGCGCCGCTCGGTGAAGAACCAGACGACCTACTCCAACGACCCCGACATCCGCTGGCGCATTGCCGAGGCGGCGCTCATCATGAACGCGGTCGGCCCGCAGATCCGCGAGCTGGCGCGCGACATCGACGAGGGTGTGGACCGCGGCCGCTCGTGGATGCCGCAGCTGTCCGCCGCGAAGAACGCGGCCGCCGAGGCCACGCTGCGCGCCGTCGAGCAGGCCATGCGCGCGTGCGGGGGCAGCGCCTACTACAACACGCACGAGCTCTCGCGCCTGTACCGTGACGCCCTGGCCGGCCTCTTCCAGCCCTCCGATCAGGAGTCCCTGCACGCCGCGTGGGCGAACCTGATCCTGGGTCCCATCGAGAAGGCGTAGCGCCGGAGCGGGAACGAGGCCGGGCCGCCCCGTCACGCCACACCTGGGGCCGCCCCGCGGCGCCCGGGTCGCGACGCGCGGCCCCAGGCGCCGTCCCACAGGACGGCCGCACCCAGGCCTCGTCGACTCAGACAGAGGGCGGGCCCGAGGATTTCCTCGGGCCCGCCCTCCGTTATGCGCGCGTCATGCGCGTGGGGTCAGTCGTTCCACGTGAACTTCTCGGGGCCGATCTCGCCGGTCGTGCCCGTCATCCAGCCGCCGCGCGCCAGCGCGAAGGACTGGCCGGTCTTCGTGTTCCAGCAGCTGATGCCGTCCTGCGTGGAGTGGCAGGCGTAGTCGCCCTTCGTGGCGGCCGCGCCGTAGGCGAGGGCGTTGCCGCCGCTGGGCGAAGCACTCTCGCAGGACTGTCCGGCCTTGTCCTTCGTGGCGGTCAGGACGCCGACCTTGTTGCCGGTGCAGGAGGCGAAGCCGTCCTCGGCCCAATCGGACTCGCCGATGCCGCAGCTGACGCCGTCAGCGGTGAAGGAGCAGGTGATATTGCCGGAGGGCGAGGAGAACGAGTCGACGGTGATCGCACCGGCGGGGGCCGGGTACTTCACGGGTTCCTCGGTCGTGGCGCTCACAGAAGGCGTCGGGGTCGACGAGGACGAGGAGGACGACGAGCTCGGGCTCGAACCGGCCGCGGGTCCCTCGTATCCGCGCGTGAACACGTAGATGACGAAGGCGAGGAGGACCGCCGCGGTCACGGCGAGGACGCCGAGGATGACCGCCATGACGGGGAAGCCGCGCTTTTCCTTGGATTGTGCGGCGGGCGCGGCATTCTGCGGAGTGCTCGGCTGGACCTGGTAGGACGCGCCTGCACCCCGGTAGGCCTGGGGCGTGGGCTGCGTGCGCGCGGGGGTGCCCGACGCGCTGGGGTAGGACGAGCCGGAGGACGCGCTCGGGTAGACGGCGGTCGCCTCGGGATCCTGGGCGGCCTTGCCACCCATGATGGAATGACGCTGCACCTGGGCGACGACCTGCTCGCGAGCACCCACCTGCGGGACGGGAGCATTCGTGCCGACGACAGCCGAGTAGGGGGTGGTGCGCTCGACCTGCGAGTAGGAGTTCACGCCGCCCTGACCCAGGACGTACATGCCGGACTCGGAGGTGCGGATCGAGGAACCGGCGACGGCGCCCGACACGTCTCCATTCATGACGAGGAAGCCGTTAGAGTCGATGTAGCCGTCGTAGTCGTCGCGCGCTTCGAGAGCCGCGTTGACCTGCGGATCGTTGAACTGGTGCAACCAGTCGAGCAGCCCGCGGTAGGCGTGCGGGTGGGCGGCCACCACCGGGCGCAGCTCGGGGTAGCGGTACGCCAGCTGGCGCAGCGCTTCAGCGTCGGTCGACGGGTCCTGGGCAGCCGCCGCAGGGTCGTCGAAATGCAGCTCTTCAGCCATCGAAACTCCAGACTTCACGGTCACGAGGTTGTTACACAATACCGCGATCAGGGGTCACAAGTGAAACCTTCACCATATTTTTTCCCACCATGCGGCGCTGTCACTTGACAAAAGCTCTACGAGTCACCACGGAAGATAAATCTGTCAAAGCCAAGGGTTTCGATGTCCCGCGCGAGGGAGCGTACCTGATCGTCCCACCCCGGCCTCGTCGCACAGAACCCGTCCGGCGTCCCCATGTCGCGGGCCTGCTGGAGAGCAAAGGTCCTCGCCCCCATCTCGCGCGCCCGTGCCGCCACCTCGAAACCGTCGCCGGGACCATCCGGGTAGACGGTCAGGCGCACCTCGTGGTCCACCTCGGGGTGGGCCAAGACGATGCCCAGCGATTCCCACGCCCGCTCGCCGGAGCCCGATCGCCCAGCCACGGCCTCGTAATTGCCCCGGGTCGCCTTCACGTCGATGCCCACCCAATCGACGAGGCCCGCGCCCAGCAGGTCCGCCAGGCGGCGCGGGTAGGGGCCCGCGGTGTGCAGGCCAACGCCAAAACCCAGCTCGCGCACGCGAGCCATCGCCGCCCCGAGCGCAATCTGGCGGGTGGCCTCACCGCCGGAGAACACGACCCCGTCCAGGAGGCCGCGCCTGCGCGCCAGCAGATCCTCCAGGGCGTTCCACGCGACCACGCCCGGGATGCGCGGATCGATAATCGCACTGTTATGGCAGTACGGGCACGCCCACGGGCACCCCTGCAAGAACAGGGACGCCACGAACTTCCCCGGCCAGTCCACGGTCGACATCGGCACGAGGCCCGCGATCTGCAGGTCGTCCGGCGCCCACTCGCGGTTCGCTCGCCCCCCGACGAGGCCGGGGCCGCCCAGGCTCAGCGTGCCCTCCCGGGGAGCCCCGGCCTCGTCAATCGGGGGACGGGCGCTCACGTCAGCGGCTCCCCGCGGGAGGGAACGCGCTGACGAGCTCACCGTGCACGTCTGCGGCGGTTTCGGAGAACATCTGGCGCTCGTGGTACTCGCCCTTCTTGCCGATGTTGAAGGACTGGACCGGACGGAAGTAGCCCATGACGCGCGTCCACACCTCGCAGGCCTGCGGCTCGGCCTCCGGGTGGGCGGCCGCGCATTTGTCGCAGGTGAAGTGCTCGCCAGCCAGGTAGCCGTGGACCGGGCAGATCGAGAAGGTCGGCGTGATCGTGATGTAGGGGACCTTGAAGGCCGTCAGCGAGCGGCGCACCATCTCCTTGCAGGCCTCGCCCGAGGAGACGCGCTCACCCATGTACAGGTGCAGGACCGTGCCGCCCGTGTACTTGCCCTGCAGGACCTCCTGATCCTCGAGGGCCTGGAACGGGTCATCCGTGTAGGCGACCGGCAGCTGCGAGGAGTTCGTGTAGTAGGGCTCGTCGGGCGTGCCCGCCTGGATGATGTCGGCGAAGCGCTTGCGATCCTCCTTCGCGAAGCGGTACGTCGTGCCCTCCGCGGGGGTGGCCTCCAGGTTGTACATGTGGCCGGTGGCCTCCTGGAGCTGGACCATGCGCTCGCGCACGCGGTCCAGGATGCGCACGCACATGTCGAAGCCGCGCGGGTCCGTCAGGTCGTAGGCGTCGTCACTGAAGTTGCGCACCATCTCGTTCATGCCGTTGACGCCAATCGTCGAGAAGTGGTTATCGAGCGTGCCCAGGTAGCGCTGCGAGTAGGGGAAGAGGCCGTGGTCCATGTGGTACTGGATCGTCTCGCGCTTGATCTCGAGGGACTTCGAGGCCAGGTCGATGAGCTCGTCCATGCGCGCGACGAGGCCCTCCTCGTCCCCCTTGTACAGGTAGCCGAGGCGCGCCATATTCAGCGTGACCACGCCGATCGAGCCGGTCAGCTCCGCCGAGCCGAAGAGGCCGTTGCCGCGCTTGAGGAGCTCGCGCAGGTCCAGCTGGAGGCGGCAGCACATCGAGCGGATCATGTGCGGATCCAGGTCCGAGTTAATGAAGTTCTGGAAGTAGGGCAGGCCGTACTTCGCGGTCATGTCGAAGAGGGCGTCGACGTTCTCACCTTCCCAGTCAAAGTCGGGCGTGATGTTGTACGTCGGGATCGGGAACGTGAAGACACGGCCGTCCGCGTCGCCACCCGTCATGACCTCGATGAACGCGCGGTTAATGAGGTCCATTTCCCGCTGCAGCTCGCCGTAGGTGAAGTCGACGACCTCGTCGCCGATGAGGGGGTGTTCGTCCGCGAGGTCGTCCGGGCACGTCCAGTCGAAGGTCAGGTTCGTGAAGGGGCACTGGCTGCCCCAGCGCGAGGGCACGTTCAGGTTGTAGATGAGCTCCTGCATGCACTGCACGATCTCCTCGTACTCCATGTTGTCCAGTCGCACGAAGGGGGCCATGTAGGTGTCGAAGGAGGAGAACGCCTGGGCGCCCGCCCACTCGTTCTGGAGGGTTCCGAGGAAGTTGACGATCTGGCCGCAGGCCGACGAGAAGTGCTTGGGCGGGGCCGAGGCGATCGCGCCGCCCACGCCGTTGAAGCCCTCCTGGATGAGGCGCTTGAGGGACCAGCCCGCGCAGTATCCGGCGAACATGTCGAGGTCGTGGATGTGGTAGTCGCCCTCACGGTGCGGGGCGCCAATCTCCGGAGTGTAGACGTGCTCGAGCCAGTAGTTGGCGACGATCTTGCCCGCCGAGTTCAGGATCAGGCCGCCCAGCGAATACCCCTGGTTCGCGTTGGCGTTGACTCGCCAATCGGAGCGATCGAGGTACTCCTCGACGGTTGCAATAGCGTCGACGTCATAGCGGGGTGCGGTCATTGTTCTGGTCCTGTCTTTTCTGCGTTGCCGCGTGTCTGCGTGTCTGCATGTGTGCAGTGGGTACTTCGGCGTGGAGATCTGTGTGGTGGGGCTGTGTGGGGCGGTGGATGCCTCTCGCCCTACCGCCGCTTCGGTGGGCGGCGGAGCCAGCAGTGCTGTTCGGACGCGTGATCGACACGTCGTGAACACTGTGCCCTTATGGGGCGCGGTCGTGGCACTGTGGGTGATGGAGGTTTTCTCCGCCCGATGCGCCCCTCCCCTAGATCTAGGGATACGCGACCACGAATTACTAGATCTAGTGTTTGAGCCGAACGACAACCACAGTATCTAGTGTCAAACGTGCGTCAGAAATACGACGCGCGCGATGCCTCGTTCCCCTCATCACGTGCGCGCTTTTTCAGAATCCATCGGGGACCTACGTCCCGACGCGAGGCTGCGCCCGGTCGCACGCGAGACCGCATGACCATGCGACCAGACAGCACGCCCCACGCTCCCCACATCCCAACCTCACCCCGATCCGACCCCATCCTCACCCTGCCCTCGCCTACCCTCGCCCTGTCTTCACCCCGACCTCGCCCCGACCTCGCCCCGACCTCGCCCCGACCTCGCCCCGACCTCGCCCCAGAAATTTCGCACGTAATTCGTTTTCTTGACAATTCAACAACCGCCACAAACGTTGCAATACCAACGACTGGATTTCAATGTTTGAAAGACGCACGAGGGAATTACGTGCGAGATTGTTGGGAAACCACGACACAAAGACCTCCGCCAACACAGCGAGGCCGCGACCGGAAACCCGGCCACGGCCTCGTCGAGGAAGCGGAACGAATCAGACGAGGAAGGGCAGCTTCTTGACGAGCCCCAGGCCCTTCCACCACGCGCCCAGGCCAAGCGTGTCGCCCGCGCTGGTCAGCGGAATCAGGATGAGAACGAGCGCGTAGACCAGGTGCTCGTTGACGACCGGGTTGAGGGAACCCCACACCCACGGCGCGACCGCCGCGTACATGAAGCCCAGCATGACAACGCCCGCCACGGCCGCAAGCCGCGTGCCGATACCCAGCAGGAACGCCAGCCCAATGCCCAGCAGGCCCAGCATGAACAGCCAATCCATCGCGGGCACGGCGAGGGACTCGAAGAAGGAGGCCAGAGGCTTACCGGTCGTCGCACCAGTCAGGTAACTCTGCGCCGGGGTTCCACCGTTGATCCACGCGCGCGACGGGCCCGTCGAATAGTGCAGGCCGAATGTCTTATCCACGAACGACCACAGGAAAATAAAGCCGACCGCGATGCGCAGCAGGGCCAAAACGAAGCGCGCGGGCTTGGAGGTGACGACGGCTGATGCGGGACGAGGCATGGCGGCCCTTTCTTGTGATCTGCGGTTGATGGCGGGGTTGGGGCGCCGACGGCGGGGCCACTGCCCGCCAAGTCAGCAGCTCGATAACCCGCCGCCATTATCCACCGCTAGAGTCATGTGGGGCTAGTTACGTCACGACGTCCGATGCCTGTCGGCAGCAAACTGGTAATCCGCAGTGGTTCCGGTGGTTTCGCGAAACCGGCCCTGCGCACCTGATTCGACGGCCCGGTACAAAACTCTCCCTGTTCGCAGCCCTCGCGGGTCGAACCGGTACAAAACTCTCCCAGCACACCGAAAAAGGCCGATTTTGGGGCATTTGACGCCAGCAGGGAGAACTTTGTACCGCTCGAGCCACCAACAACCCGAGCAGGGAGAACTTTGTACCGCATGCACGTCCTGGCCGCGGTGCCGGTGGGCGGCAGGGCCAACACTCGGCAAAAATCGCACGTAATTCGATTGAATGAAGTTTCAAAAACATCTGAAAACGTTGCAATTCCAACGATATGAATTCAAAGTTTGAAATAGCCAAAGGGGAATTGCATGCGAAATTGCTGGGCCGACGGGCCAGGACGCGGTGGCAGGTCACGATGGCAGGCCGCGGGGCCTGGCTGCGGTGCGCGTGGGCGGTGGCAGGGCCTGGCCGGGCTTCGAGACGACGCGCCGAGCGAAGCTCGCGGCGCGGACGGCTCGCGGGCGGGCCGCCGCCCACGCGCACACCAAGCAGCCCGGCCCGACCAGGCACATAAAGCGGCACCACAAGCAAGACCGCACGTCAGGCGGGATGCCAGATCAGCCGGATTTACTCGCCCGCGAGCCGGTCGACCTGGTGCATGATGAGGCCGCACACGGCGCTCACCCACGCGACGGCTGCGACACCGAGGACGCGGGATCGCCAGGGGCGCACCTGCAGGAAGTCCTCGAAGCCGTATCCGGATCCGGGGGACGCGGCGGACATGCTGAAGCCCCACATGGCGGCGCCGGTGGCCAGCAGCGCGATGACGATGAGCCCGACGCTCGCCCACATCATGACGCGTTGGACTTTCGCGCCGTGCCGGGGCCGCCGTTCGATGGGTGAGAGGGCGAGCGCCCACGCGCCCGCGATGAGGACCGCGGTGATGACGTCGGAGGGCCGGTGCCAGCCTTCCATCATGACGGACACGCCCATGAGCGATGTCCACGCCCACCCGATCCACGCGGATGGGCTGCGGAACCATTGGGGGGCGACGACGATGAGGGCGAGCGAGAGGGTGACGGCGACGGTCGTGTGCCCGGAGGGCAGGGAGTTGCCGGCGCCCGTGGTGACGCCGAGGTTGGGGCGGGTGAGGATGTAGTCCTTGAGGATTTGGGTCGTGACGTTTGCGCCGATGACGGCGCCGAGGGCGCGCCCGGCGAGGGTGGGTCGGCGTCTGGCTGCGGCGACGAGGGCGACGACGAGGCCGGCTGCGACCATGACGGGCACGGACACGATGCCGGTGATGAGCGTGGAGAAGGCTTCGTAGCGGCTCGCGGAGCGCATGGTGCCTTCCATGAGGATGGTGTCGAGGACTTGCCCGGGCGCGGTTGCGAGCGCGACGTGGCTGATGAGCATCGTCAGCGCCAGGCAGGTGGCGACGCCGCCGAGGCGTCGGGCGAGCTTGCGTCGATACCAGGAGTCGGAGGTGAGGCGACGAGGCCGGGGCCCGTCCGCCGCAGGCGTGTCGGCGGGTGCGGGGCTGGGGGTGCGCCCTCGGGTGGCGCGCTGGGTCGCGGGGGCGCTGTCCTCGCGGGGCGCGCGGCCGGTGGCGTCGGCGGGTGCCGACGAGCGTTTGCGGGGGCGCACGGGGCGTGAGCCTTTGGTGTAGGACTCATCGACGGTCGGGTCGGAGGGCAGGGCGGCGTTGGGGTCGTCCATGGTGTCCTCCGTTCGTGTCGATAGCGTATTCCGCCTCCACTGTAGTGGAGTGGGGGGCGGGCGTGTGGATTGGTTCGGGTTTGAAGCAAGGTTTGATGCGAATCGAAGGCAAGCACACAGCGGTGGTGGAAAGCGCACCTACCCGAGGCCTCGTCCCGGGCAGTGGCACATACGGTGTACACCAGGGGGAACACACGGCGCCCCGGGTCTGCATGCGCGGCACGCCCCTGGCCGGCACGCGCACGAAAGTTGTCAGACAAGGTGGGCGCGCGCGGGACAGAGGCCTCGGTTACAGTGGGGGTGTCCGATCCATACGTGTCACGCGGGAGTTGTCAGTGGCTGCATCTTCACCTGTCAGCACCGATCGTATTCGGGACTTGTTGCGTTCTCGCGATGTGCGTTTCGGCGACTACAACGAGGGCGAGCTGGCGTATTTGACGCCGAATGCCGCGTTTTTCTGGAATGCGACGAACCCTCAGATTCTGCAGTTGCGCGCTCAGTGGCGCGGGATTGCGCGCACGCCTGAGCAGTTCGGCGAGCTGGCCCGCGAGGTTGCGGCCTGCAATTCGACCCGCACGGGCCCGAAGGCGTACCTGGCTCCCCTGGAGGATGGCTCGCAGTATGGCTTGATCGCGGAATGCAACGTCGTGGTGATGTCGGGGCTCACTCAGGCGCAGTTGGATAATTTCTTTGAGACGTCGATGTCGATGATTATGGGTTTTTTCGCGGATCTTGAGGTGACGTTGCCCGGGTTCGTGGATTGGGATTCCCAGGGTCGGGAGGCTTCGCTGTGAACGTTCCGTACGTGGTTCCCGAGGATGAGGTGACCCCTTACCCGGCTGATTTTGAGCGGGTCGTTCAGGCCGTGCGCGAGATGGGCTATGGGCTGGATGTGATCGAGAAGGGTCACGCTGCGGGCGCGATTTTCGATGATGTTCCGTTCCTGGTGTCCTTCGATACGGCGGGGCGTTTCCTGTCGATTCGCGCGCTGTGGGAGTCGGATCTGCCGGCGGAGAGCGCGGAGCCCGCTCTGTTCGCGACCGCGGACAATTGGAATCGCGAGAAGTATTTCCCGACGGTGTACACGTCGACGTCGCCGGAGGGGACGCTGGGCGTGTACGCGGATTTCGTGGTGGACACGGAGGCTGGCCTGTCGGATGTGCAGCTGCGTGACGCTATTTCGTCGGGTATTTCGACGGGTATCGCGGCGATCCAGTACGTGAAGGAGTCCGCCTCCGAGGCTCTGGGGCTCGGTGAATCCGGGCGCGGATGAACGCTGATCGCTGCGCTTCTCCCGACTCGCACGAGGCCGGGGCGGGTTCACGCGAGCACGCGCGCCTTGACCCGGACACAGGGAAGTCGGCGTCACCTCGAGGTGAGGCGGATGATCGGGTGCCATCGAGCACCGCTGCCGCGCCGGACCTCGCCTCGTCTCTCTCCCCCGCCGACCTGCTGGCGGTCTTGGAGCGCCTGAGCGCGGGGGATGATCGGCTGCTCGGCCACATGACGCTGCCGGGGAGGAAGGGGCGGATCGCGGATTGGCCGCAGTGGGTCAGCCCCGCGGTCGTGGACGCGTGGGCGCGCCGGGGCGTGGAGCACCCGTGGATTCATCAGCGCGAGGCCTTGGATGCGCTGCGCGAGGGCCGCGACGTCGTGCTCGCGACTGGGACCGGGTCGGGCAAGTCTCTGGCCGCGTGGACGCCGATCCTGTCCGACCTGGTGGAGGCCGAGGATTCGTCGCGTATTTCCGCGATTCATCGCCGTCCGACGGCCCTGTATCTGGCTCCGACGAAGGCTCTGGCGGCGGATCAGCTGGCCTCGCTCATGGCGCTGCTCGGCCAGGACGACAAACCCGCCGACGCGCAGGCGAGCGCAGACGCGGAACAAAGCCAAGGCCTCGTCGATGAGAGGCTGCGCCGCGTGCGCGCGACGACCGTGGACGGGGACACGCCGCGCGAGGCGAAGGAGTGGGCTCGCGCGGGCGCTGACCTGATCCTGTCGAACCCGGATTTCCTGCACTACGTGATGTTGCCATCGCACCAGCGCTGGTCGCGGTTCCTGGCCTCGCTGCGCCTCATCGTCATCGACGAGGCCCACCATTGGCGAGGCGTGACTGGCTCGCACATTGCGCTGGTCGTGCGTCGTCTGCTGCGCGTCGCCCACCACTTGGGCGCGGATCCGCGGGTCGTCATGCTGAGCGCGACCGTGCGCGACGCTGGGTCTGTCGGGCGCGCGCTGACGGGGCGCGACGCGGTCGCGATCACCGAGGACGGCTCGCCGGCGGGCGCCCACGAGCTGGTCCTGTGGCAGGGCGCCGTCATGGCCGACGAGTCCGAGGTCGACATTTCCTCGTTCCTGGAGGCCCTCGACACGCCACCCGGCACGGCCACCCTCAAGGTCCCGATCGTGCGGCGCAGCGCCGGGGTCGAGGCAGCCAACCTGGCCACCGCCTTCGTCGAGGAGGGGGCGCGCCTGCTCGCCTTCGTGCGCTCGCGCGCGGGGGCCGAGGCCGTGGCCGCTCAGGTGCGCGATCGCCTCTCGGCGCGTGGTTCCGCGAACGCGGGCCGGGTGGGCGCATATCGCGGCGGCTACCTGCCCGAGGAGCGCCGGGCGCTCGAGGAGGCGATCCGCACGGGAGGGGTGCGGGCGCTCGCGACGACGTCGGCGCTCGAGATGGGCCTGGATATCTCGGGCCTGGACGCGACGATCACGGTCGGTTGGCCGGGCACGCGCGCGTCCCTGCGCCAGCAGATCGGTCGCGCGGGTCGCGCGGGCGCGCCGGGCACGTCCGTCCTCATCGCGTCGGACAACCCGCTGGACGCGTACCTGGTGCGCCACCCCGAGCATATTCTCGGCGAGGTCGAGGCCTCCGTCATCGACCCCTCCAACCCGTGGGTGCTGGCCCCGCACGTCGCCGCCGCGGCCGCCGAAATACCGATCACGCCGTCCGATATCACTTACTTTGGCCCGGAACTGCGAGGCGTGACCGAGCGCCTCGTCGCCGACGGCTACCTCAAGCGCCGACCCGCCGGATACTTCTGGGATGCCACCAGACCCGAGCGCCCCAGCGACCTCACCGACCTGCGCGGCGCAGCCGGAGACGTCCAGATCGTCGACTCGGCCACCGGCACCGTCATCGGCACGATCGACCAGGCCTCCGCCGACGCCCACGTCTTCCCCGGCGCCATCTACATCCACCAGGGGCGCACCTTCCACGTCCTGAGCCTCACCTCCCTCACCACGCCCGCCGCACCCGCCGCCCAGGGATGGCCGCGCGCCCTCCTTCCCGAGGCCGGGGCCGGCACCCAGGGAACGGACCACCTCGGGGGCGGGGAGCGGGAGGGGGCCCAGGCCTCGTCGATCATCATCCCGCCCGCGCGGGCAGACGACGCGCGCGTCGCCCTGGTCGAGGAGGTGCGCACTCCCCTGCGCACGCGCTCGGCGACCCACACGAGCGTCGAGGTGTGCGCCATCGACGAGACGTACGTGTGCGGGGACGGCACGGTCACCTGGCATCACGGGCCGACAAACGTGTCGACGCGGGTCACCGACTATGATCTGCTGCGCCTGCCCGGGCTCGAGTTCATCCGCAACATCGAGCTCTTCCTGCCCACCCACACGCTGCCCACGAAGTCCACGTGGTTCACGCTCACCCCGGCGGCGCTAGCCGCGATGGGGATCGAGGCCGCGGACCTGGCGGGCACGCTGCACGCGACCGAACACGCGATGATCGGGATCCTGCCCGTCGTCGCGACCTGCGACCGCTGGGACCTGGGCGGCCTGTCCACCGAACTGCACGACGACACGGGCGCACCCACCGTGTTTATTCACGACGCGTTCCGAGGCGGCGCCGGGCACGTGCTCGCCGGCTTCAAGAGCGCGCGGGCGTGGGTGGCCGCGACCCTCGAAGCCGTCTCCTCCTGCGACTGCGAATCCGGATGCCCGCGCTGCGTCCAATCCCCCAAGTGCGGCAACGGCAACGAACCCCTGTCCAAACAGGGCGCGATCACGCTGCTCACCTATCTCCAAGAGCGCGCGCCGGGGGCGTGAGAGGCGCACTCGCACCGCCGTCACTCGTGGACGGCTCGTCCATGTGCTGAAGACACCCGAACCCGCACCGAAGATACTCACGCAAGGCTCGACCCCACACCGTAGATACTCGAAGGGGCCGACCCTGAGGCCGACCCCTTCGAGTATCCCATCAACACAGTGCAAGTCTTCCGATGCGCTCCCTTTCTCGGCTCACCCTTGGTGGGTGTCGCCCTTGGCTTGATGACTGTTAATGTACGGACCTCACCTGTGGGAACCATTGAACGAAGCTGGCAATTTCCTGAGAATTTCTCAGCTTCCGGGTCCGGCTCGCGCGTTCGCGTGCAGGATCGTTGATATTCCGGCGATTCTGACGCTCTGCGTGGCAACGACGAGACAATCACTGCCTCGCACGTCGCAGGATTGGAGTGCGACTCCGTTCGCCGCGGCGACGGAGGAGGCGGCCGCGCATGGGCGTTCTCCCACGTCCTCCCAGGGTGCCGTTGCCGATTGTTCGGCGCCTGCTAACGCCGCCAGGTCGGCGACGGCCTGCAGGCGCGCCTGCTCGCGGTGCGCGGTGCCCACCCCGCCGAGGACCACAGCGAGCGCGAGCGCGAGGAGGATCAGGGCTACGGAGTTGATGGTCCCCGATCCGTGCTCCCCGCACAACGCGCGCGGATCGCCCGCTCCCTCAGGGTCGCTCCCAGCGGTGGCTGCCCCCTGACGGTCGCTCCCAGGGGTAGCCGCCCCCTGACGGTCGCTCCCAGCGGTAGCCGCCCCCTGTTCGGGGATCACGGCAGGGCCCCCTCGTCGATGGTCGTCACCGAGCATCGAGCCACACCCCCGACCCAACCGGCGGCGCCGCGGTAGGGGGCGGTGCCGGTGACACTCACCCAGCCGTCGGCTCGGCTCACCGCGTAGGAGCCGGGGGCGTACGCGGCCGATGCCGCCGCCTGCGGATCCCCCTGCCCGATCGAGGCGGCCCGCGCCCCCTCGCGCACTGCCTGGCACAGGGATGCCCCCGTCAATCCGGCCTGCGCGACCGCGACGATGACGCCGATGACGGCCGTGACGGCGAGGAATCCGATGGCATGCTCGACGGTGACGTATCCGTGATCGCAGCTCTTCATCGGGTGTTCAGCGCCTCCTGGATGATGGATTCCAGGGCGGCGCGCACGGCGTCCGATTTGAGGATCACGATGAGGAGTCCCGCAAATCCTGCGGCCGCGATGGTCCCGATCGCGTACTCCACGGTGGTGGCTCCCTCTTCCGGATCGACCGGGTCCGCGTGGGATTCCCCTCCCCGGCCCGCCGTCATGTGATGGGCCGCGTCCTGCAGGGCGCTCATCGCAGCGAGCTGAGCGCGCGTGGCCGCGGATTCGATTCTGTCGATAATCATCATTGATCTGTCCTTTCATCTGCGCGCCTATCGACGCGTGTGGCCAGTGTGCGCGCCGCACCTGCCCCGATTCCATGCGGATTCGGACCCCTGTGGATAACTCACGAGCGCCACAAAGCCCTGTGGATAACGCCTACATGTTGAGGCCACCGGTGAGGGTGGCGAGCAGGGGCGCAATCCCGAGCGCGAGGAATGCGGGGAGGAAGCAGGCGCCCAGTGGCCCGACGAGTCGGACGCTGAGTTCTTCGGCGCGTGTTTTCGCCTCCGCCAGGCGGGCCCGGCGTTCCCACGAGGCGCTGCTCGCGAGCATCGTTTCGGGTGCGTTTCCGCTGGTCCAGGACGATTCGAGGGCGTCGCGCAGCGGGTGCGCCCACTCCGGCGTCTCTTCCCAGGCCTCGTCCCATGGGACGCCGAGCCGCAGGGCTTGAGCCGTCCACGCGAGGGATTCTCGCGCGCAGGCAGTGGCCAGGGCGTCGAGGACGCGCGGGATCGCGGCCCCGCAGGCGAGGCCGGCGGCGACGAGGTCGCAGGCCAGGGCGGGGTCCGTGTCCTCGTCGACAGATCGGGCTCGCGCGAGGATCCGGCGGCACGATGCGATGCCGACCACCCAGGCGGCCGCGCCGAGCAGCGCGCAGATTCTCCCGACGGTCACTCCCGTGTAGAACTGCCAGGGCGAGGCGCCCAGGGCGAGCGCGCTCACGATTCCGACGAGGGGAAGCGCGGCGAGGACTCGCGCGGACATGAGGGGACCGGCGGAGGCGACGCGGCGCGCTTCCGCGACGGACTGGGCGTCATCGATACTGTCCCCGATGGCGTCGAGGATGTCGGCCATAGGCGCGCCGAGGCCGTGGCTGAATCGGCAGGCCAGGGCGACGGAGGCGGCGGTGCGACGAGCGGCCGCGTCTGGGGCCCGGGCGCGCACGGGGAGCTCCCACCGCGGCGGCTCTCGCGCCCATTCGTCGAGGATGGGCGGGTAGGACGCGCTTTCAGGCACGATTCCGCCCACGCCGATGCGCGCCAACGCGAGGCCCCAGGCGGCGGAGGTCGGGGCTCCCGCGCGCAGCCGCGTCGCCACCTCGGCGACCAGGAGGGAGAGCTCGCGCGCCTGAGGCACGCCGCAGGCGCGCCCTCGATGCCTCCCGCTTTCTCCCCTGCCTAGGCGTCTGCGCAGGCGGCGCATCCACGCGCGTTCGGCAGATTGACGAGAACCGGCAGGGCGCATCCACGCGCGCACGATGCGACGCTCGTGCACGACGCGCCAGGCGGCCGCGAGCGCACGAGACACCAGCATGAGCGCGCACAGCACGAGCACGCACGCAAGCGCGCGATCGGTCGAGTGCTCCACGACGTCGCGACCGCCACCGAGAACGGCCATCCAATCGGCACCCCACCTCATAGTCCCGCCTTTCGTGCGAGGGACGCCCAGGCCTCGTGAGTGGTGACCTGTCCGGAGGCTGTGACGCTGAGCGCGACCGCGCACTCGAGCGGCCCACGAGCGCGTGTCAGCACCCCGACCTCGGATACCCAGCGGTGCCCGCAGGGGGATCGTCGCATGTGAAGGACGGCGTCGAGGGCGCTGGCGGCCTGGGCGGCGACGGCTTCCTCGCCCATGCCGGCGAGCGCGCCGAGGGCGGAAAGGCGCGCGGGCACGTCGCGCGCCCCGTTCGCGTGGATGGTCGCCCAGCCGCCGTCGTGTCCCGTGTTGAGGGCGGTCAGGACGTCGCGCACTTCGGGGCCTCGGCATTCACCCAGGACGAGGCGGTCGGGGCGCATGCGCATGGCCGCGCGCACGAGGTCGGACAGGGTGACGGCGCCTCGTCCCTCTACGTTTGGCTTGCGTTCGACGAGGTGGACGCAGTGCGGGTGGGCGGGGGCGACCTCGGCGACCTCCTCGATGCACACGATGCGCTCAGAGGAGGGGACGAGGGAGAGGGCCGCGCTCAGGAGGGTCGTTTTGCCGCTGCCGGTGGCGCCGGAGACGAGGACGTTGGCGCGCGAGGCGACGAGCGCTCGCAGGAGCGGGCCGAGCGCACCGGGCAGTGTCCCGCAGGCTTCGAGATCCGCGATTCCCAGCCGACGCGTGCCGAGCACGCGCAGGGAGATGAGCGTTCCCGACCCGGAGACGGGTGGCAGGACCGCGTGCAGGCGCACGCCGCCGGGCAGGGTGCCGTCGGCGATGGGGCTGGCGTCGTCGAGGCGCGCCCCGCACGCGCTCGCCAGTCGGATCGCGGCGTGGCGGGCGTCGGCCTCGTCGTGGATGCCGACGTCGACGCGCGCGAGTCCGCCTCCCCGCTCGGCCCACGCGTGAGCGCCGTTGATAAGCACGTCGGTGACGCCCGGGTCGTCGAGGAGGCGCGCGAGGGGCGGATCCATCCCGCGCTGCCTGGCACGCAGGGTCTCGAGGGCGTCGGCGGCCTCGCGCGCGCCGCAGCCGGGTCGAGACGTGTCGGCGATCGCCCCGGCGGGCGCGGTGCCGCGGGCGAGGAGTCGCAGGGCGCTACGCACGGGCCACCTCCAGGCGCACAGTCTCGTCGCGGGCCAGGGAACGCCCACGCAGGGGCGTCGGTTCGAGGGAGGCGAGGGCCCGGCGGAGAGCACGCAGATCGCGGCCCGGTCGCGTCGGCGCGCGCAGGATCGGGCGCGGCGCACACGCGGACAGCCCCGGGCTGCGCCCCCTGCGACCAGTTGACACAAGCGTGATCGCGGGGCACGGCGGAGGATGACAGGCGAGGCTCGCGGCCATCGCCGCGGCACCCTCCAGGTCTGGGCGCGTCACGAGGACGAGAGCATTCGCGTGAACGGCGGACGCGCAGCGCGCAGCCCGGTCATCCCATCGTCCCGCGTCCACGATGAGGGGAGCGTGCAGGGACCGGCAGGCGGCGGCGACGCGCGGGTCGTCAGCGCTGGCACCACCGCGCGCGTCCCCGACGATGGCCCGCACCCCACCCAGAGTGGGCAGGTGATCGCGCAGCGATGGCAGATAGCAGTCCTCCCCCGGGTCGAGGTCCGCCCACCGCACGCCGGGGACATCGCACTCGGGGGCGCGAGCAAACCCGGGCACCGACCCGGACGCATCGACGACGATCGCGCCCCGCTCGTGCCCGCGTTCACGACGCCTCGCCCTGCGCCGCCAGCATTCGCGCAAACCGTGCCGACGCCCGAGCTCCCCGGCCAGCAGCCGCACGACGCTCGTCGTGCCCACCCCGCCGCAGATCCCGGCGACCACCCACACCGCGCCAGGCATCGCCCACCGGTGGCAGGCCTCGGCGATGAGGGAGACGAGGAGCGCCGTGTCCCCGGGCAGACTCACCTGCCCCTCTCCCCCAACGCGCACGCAGGGCACGCCGACGGGCACTGGCGCGCCTGGCGAGGCGAGGACCAGCAGCGCGCTGGCCGGGTTCGAGCACACCCGCGCCCCGGCGAGTTCCACCGTGTCACGGGCGCACTCCAGGTCGGGCGGGGCGAGGCCGACGAGGGCGACAGGACCCCGATTCGCGGCATCGTGCGTCTCATCATGCATGTCCATGCAGCTACGCTGCGCCTGAGAGACCCCTCCCGTCCACCCGCGCGCGTGCCCCTGTGGACAACGCAGACCCGAAATGCCACCCTGTGCATAGAAGGGGCCCGACGGAGGACCCTGTGGATTGAGCCAACGCTGGAGTAGACGCATGGTACGCGCGGCCTTTTTCGACCTGGATAAGACGATTCTCGACACGTCCTCGAACGTGGCGCTTTCGGGACCGTTCATCGAGGCCGGGCTCATGAACCGCCGCACCGCGATCACCTCCGTCCTCGTGCAGCTGCCCTACCTGCTCACGGGAGCTGACGAGTCGCGCATGGAGCAGATGGCGCAGGCGCTGGGGCGGATGGGACGCGGCTGGAACGCCGCATTCCTCGAGGCCACGGTCGAGGACGCGCTCGAACGCACGATCCAGCCCGTCTGCTACGCACAGGCGCTCGCGCGCATCGAGCAGCACAAGCGCGCGGGCGACGTCGTCGTCATCGCGTCGGCCTCGGTCGAGCAGGTGGTGCGCCCGATCGCCCACATGCTGGGGGCGGATGAGGTCCTCGCTTCGCGGGCGGCCGTCGACGAGGACGGGTGTTTCACGGGCGAGATCACGCACTTTAACCAGGCGCAGGGCAAGGCGGACGCCTGCGAGGCCTTGGCTCGCGCGCGCGGCTGGGACCTGTCGGAGTGCTCGGCGTATTCGGATTCGGTGTCGGACGCGCCGCTCCTGCGCCTCGTCGGCCATCCCTACGCGGTTAACCCGGACCGCGGCCTGCGCGAGATGGCGCAGCGCGAGGGTTGGCCCACGCTCACCTTCACGTCCACGGTGCGCGTGTTGCCGCGCGAGGTCCCAACCCCCGCGAAGGTCGCGGTTCCCTTCATCGCTGGCGTCGCCGTGGGTGCGGCGGCCTGCGCGCTCCTGCGCCGCTAGGAGGCTGCGCCGCTGACACGAGCGCAGATCGGACGGATCGGACGAATCGCGCAGATTTAGGAGAGTCTGCCCGCCTGCACGTGGCGTGCGACGTCGCGCCCCACCTGGGCCCCGTAGACGATCCCCGCGCAGTAGTGGGTGATCCACCTGGCCAGGCCGGCCTCGTCGGCGCTCACCCACCCGGCGAGCTCCCGCCCCGCGCGCGCGGGATCCAGCGCGTCGTAGGCGCTCGGCACGCACACGCCGGTCGGGTCGACACCGCGCGTGACGAGGATCCACCGCGCCAGGCCGCTTCCCACGACAGACGAGGCCGGGGCGAAGACGCGCCGGAACCGGAAGTGGGCGGTGAGCGCGGCCGCGACGGCGAGGGCGGGGGCATCGCTGCACGCGTACGCGAGGGCGGGGGCCAGCAGGGCGGGGTCCGTGGGCAGGGCGACGGCGTTCGCCTGAGCGAGGCCGGAGGCCACCAGACCGGAGCAGGCATCCCGATGCAGCCCGGCGATCAGCGCCGGCAGGGGTGTCGGGGCGACGCGCGCACCGCCCTGGGAGCGGGTGTTGAGCGCGGGGAAACGCGAGGCGAGGTTCCACTGCGAGCGCCAAATCCCCAGCGCGAGGGCAGCTCCCGGATCGGACGCAGGCCCGCCTTCGTCTCCCATGGACGCGGCGCGCACGTCGTCGACGCTCGTGCGGGCACCCTCGATGATGGACAGGGCGGTGGCCTCGCGGACGGCGGCCTCGGCGCGGGCCTCCTCCCAGCCTCGGCGCAGTCCCTCGCTGAAGCGCAGGTCGGCGAGCGCGGCGTGCGCCTCGTTCATGGCGGAGGCGACGTCGGGACGGGCGGCGGCCGCTCGCAGCACGGCGGGCGCGGGGTCGACGAGGGCTTCGATACTCACCCCTCTACACTAGGGGCATGACGCTTTTGCAGCATCGAAACTTCTCCGCGCGCCTGCGCTCGGGGTTGTTCGCATTCATTTTCGCGCCGGTTGCCCTGGTGTTCCTGGGTTCGTCGATGGTCGACGTGCAGGCGCTGGCCGCCGTCGGCCAGCCGCTGGCCTCGGTGGAGGGCCTCATCGGCATGGCGCTCGCGTCGCTGCTGCTCGCTCTCATCGCGCTCAACTGCGAGGAGTCGAGCGCGGGCATGGTCGTCACTTTCGTGTGGTCGCTCGCCGTGGGGGTCGCGCAGTTCCTGGGTGTGGCACGCCTGCCGCTGCTCATGAAGTCCTCGGTGGGCCGCGAAGACATGCTCGCCGGCGTCCTGTGGTGCATGTACCCGGTGTGCCTGTCCCTCATACTCGGCGCGTGTGCGCTAACGATCAAGTCGGTGCGGGTGCGCGCGGGCAAGGACACGCGCATGCCTCTCGCGCGCGTGCACCGTCACGCGTTCGGCACGACGGTCGCGCTCCCGGCCGCGATCGCCGCGGGTGTGCTGATGGTGGGGGCGGCGCCCTCGGATTCGACGAACGTCGCGGCGATGGGCCTGGAGGGAATCCTCGAGGGCCACACCCTCGCTCCGCTGTTCGCCCTCGGTGCGGGCCTGGCGTTCGCCCTCTTGGTGGTGAGCGCCCGCTGGTCGATCACGGGCACGCAGATCGCGACGTGGGCGATTCTCGTACTGCCGAGCTACGTGGTCTTGCCGGTGTGGGCGTCGCTGACGGGCAACGTGATCGTTCCCGGTTCCTCGGTCCTCACGAATTTCTCCCTCGCCGCCCCTCCCCTGGCGGCCCTGGGAATGGCGACGGGCTGCGCGTCGATGGGGGTTCTGTGGGCGCGGATACGCGCCTTGAAGAAGCTCGATGCGTCGCAGGCCGCATCGACGAATGAGGGGCCTGCCGAGGGCTAATGCGCGCAAGCGGTCTGACGGACCGTAATATGTGGGCAGATATAAGGAGGAAGCATGTCCGAGAACGAGTTTGACGTCCAGCGCGACCGCGCCGAGGAGGACCGCGAGAACGTGGTGCTGACCGGCGAGGAGATCGAGCTGCCGGGCGAAGATTCCGACGCGTCGGCGATCATCGGCGAGTCCAGTGAGCCCATCCACACGGGCGAGATCGAGTCGGTCGCAATCGGCGGCCTGACGGGACGCGTTCCGGCTGCTGCCCCGCTCAAGCCCACGATCGAGGACAAGATTTCCACGGGCGAGCTGCCCGTCGTCGCCGCCCCCGAGGGCGACCTCCCGGTCGTGTCCACCACGGACGAGGCCGAGGCTGCTTCCGAGGAGACGCCTCAGGTGGCGGACGGCGGGCAGGACGACGCCGACGCACCTGCGGAGACGGCGAACGATTCGGAGGGCACGCACAGTAGCGACACCGCGGATGAGGCTTCCTCCGAGGAAAACGCGCAGGATGCTCCCGCGCAGACCTCCGAGAACGCCGCCGATCAGCAGGACGTGTCGGCCGACGAGGAACCCGCTGCCAGCGCCGCCGACGAGGAGTCTGAGACCGGCCAGGCCGACGCGGAATCTGCACACTCGACGGATGAGGGCGCCGAGGCCTCGGGCCAGGACGACGCGACGTCAGCGGACGCCACGCCCGAGGCCGAGGACTCGTCCGACGAGACCGACACCCCCGAGGAACCGGAGCCCACGCGCACGCCCGTCATGACGCCCGCGCAGGCAGCTGCGGCGCTGGGCCTGAACCTGGATGACGCAGTCACGAAGGCCGAGAAGCCCACTGACGCGGAGGAGCACGCTGAGGCCACGGAACCTACTGGTGCCGCGGATTCCGCTGTCGATTCCACCGAGGAATCGAAGGACGCAGACGAGGCCAAGGAAGCGGACGAGGCCGGGGAAACCACCTCGGCCGTCGGTGGCGCCGCCGCCGAGCACCCGCTCACCTCGCGCCGATCGATGATCTTCGGTGACGACGAGGAGACGACCCCGTCGATCCCGACACTCGCGCCCACCAGCCAGGCCGCCCCGGCCTCGTCGGAGGAGACCGACGCCGCCTCCGCCGAGGTCGACCAGCCCGCCGCGGATCCCACCCCCTTCACCGAGCCGACAGCCCAGCTGCCCACCCAGCACGCCCAGGCCTCGTACTCCTTCGAGGACCAGGACGCCGCCGAGGAGGCGCGCCCGCGCCGCCGTTCCCTGCTGGGTGAGGGCAACGAGGACGCCGAGGCCGCGACCCTGGCCGCGATCGCATCGACCGCCGCACGCGGCGACAAGTCCGACTCCGGCCGACTGGACGACGAGCTCTTCTCCGCCGCCCCGCAGGTCACGGAGATGCCCTCGCGCACGGGCGCGCACTGGCTCTCGCTCCTGCTGTTCCTCATCCTCACGCCGGTCGGCTGGTACCTGGCCGCCGACGCGGGGGCGCGCATGACGCTGGCTGACGCCGCGCCGATGTACACGGGCGTCGCCTCGATGCTCGCGCTTGGCGAGCTGCTGGGTTCGATCCTCATCGCCGCGATCCTGTTCATGGTGGCGCGCCGCTCCTCGCTGGGCGCCTGGCTGATGGGCCTGGGGACGCTGATCGTTGGCCTGCCGTGGGTCATGGCCCCCGGCATCACGGCCACGTCGGCGCTGGCCGCGCTGACCGCGCTGACCAACACGGGCTCCCTGGGGGCGAACCTGTCGCACCACCTGCAGGCTTCCGGCTACTCGGGCCGTTTCGTCCTGCTGGGCGTGGCGCTCCTTGGCCTGGCGTACGTGTCGCACGCGGCGCGCCGCACCGGCCGCGACGAGGAGGCTCTGCGCACCTCGATCGAGGCCACGAACCCGGCGGGCGCCTTCTACTCCAAGCGCGCACGCAAGAAGGCAGCGAAGGACGCGGCCCGCAAGTGAAGACTTTGATTCCCGCCAGCGCGATCGAGCTCGAGGGTCCCTGGACCCACCGGCACGTGAGCGCTGGCGGCGCCGCATTCCACGTTGCCGACATGGGCGAGGGCATGGACCATGCGCTCGTTCTTCTCCACGGTTTCCCCGAGCACTGGTGGGCATGGCGCGACGTTCTGCCCGCGCTCGCCGAGTCGACGTCGCGCGTGTTCGCCCTCGATTTACGAGGCTTTGGCACCTCCGACCTGACGCGCGGGGACTACGACCTCACCCAGATGGCGAACGACGTCATCGCCGTCGTACGCGCCCTCGGCATTGCCTCCTTCTCCGTGGCTGGTATGGGTATCGGGGGCACGATCGCGTGGATGATCGGCGCCCTCGCGCCCCTTGAGCTGCGGTCGGTGGCCGTCCTGTCGGCCCCTCATCCGCTCGGCGTTCAGCCCGTCATCGGCAGGGCGCCGTGGGCAGGTGGACGCGTGCTGCAGGGACGCCTCGCGCTGCCCACGGGACGCGAACGTGCGCTGCGGTCCGGGTCACTCGTGACGACCGTCTATCGCGCGTGGGCCTCGCCGGGGAACGTGGATGGCCTCGTCTCCCAGTCAGGAACGTACCGGGCCGCGTTGCGTCGCCCCTTCGCTGCGCACACCGCGCTGCGTGGCCTCGGCGCCTCGCGCAAGATCTCGCGCGAGGAGCGCCGCATCCTCGCCGAGCCGCTGCGCGTGCCCGTTCTCTCGCTGGTCGGGCGCGACGATGGCGCCTGGTCCACGCTGGATCACGCGGCGGACGCCCAGTTCGTGGATGCGCCGCTCACGCAGATCGTTATTCGCGAGGCCGGCCACTTCCTCCCCGAAGAGGCCCCCCAAGCGGTGGCTGACGCTCTGTCAGAACACGCTTTAGCACACGCCAAATAGCGCATTTTTCATTAGACAGCTCACACAAATCGCAAAATGAAACGCGTTTCACCTGATAGATAGGGCATAATGGTGTGATGCGCGGTACCTCCTCGTGAGCGGTATTACGTATGGGAACCACTGCGCAGTCCAAATCGGAACGCCCGAGCAATCGGGCACGAGCGGAAGGAGCTCCGCACAATGATCGGTGACGGAAACTTCATCAGCCAGGTGCCGCTGTTCGGTGGCCTTGATGATGCACAGCAGGTGTCCCTCCAGCAGAAGATGGGTCATACCACCCTGCGTCGCGGAGAGACTCTCTTCGACGAAGGCGATCTCGGCGATCGCCTCTACATCGTGACCGAGGGCAAGGTGAAGCTCGGCCACACCTCCAGCGACGGCCGCGAGTCTCTGCTCGCAGTCCTGGGCCCCGGAGAGATCATCGGTGAGCTCACGCTCTTCGATCCGGGCCCGCGCTCGACCACTGCGACCGCCGTTTCCCCGGCATCCCTCCTCTACCTCGAGCACGAGGATCTCATGCACGTGCTCGACACCAACCCCACCCTGGCCAAGCACATGCTGCGCGCCCTCGCACAGCGCCTGCGCCGCACCAACGAGTCCCTCTCGGATCTCGTGTTCTCCGACGTTCCCGGCCGTGTCGCCAAGGCCCTCCTGGACCTTGCAGACCGCTTCGGCACCGCGACCGATAAGGGCGTCCACGTCCCCCACGACCTCACGCAGGAAGAGCTCGCCCAGCTGGTCGGCGCCTCCCGTGAGACCGTCAACAAGTCTCTGGCCGACTTCGTGTCGCGCGGCTGGATCCGTCTGGAAGGTCGCGCTGTGACCCTCCTCGACGTTGATCGCCTGGCGCGTCGCGCTCGCTGACCTCATCACGGCTTGGGCCCGGCACCACTGGTGCCGGGCACGAGCTCTTTGCCCTCAATACAAACGAGGCCGCAGCCCGCGTGCGGTCAACGCACGCGCCAGCCACGGCCTCGTCGTATTCGATTGTCTGCGCGCGGATACTGCGCGTCAGTTCTGAACGGCGGGAGCTTCCTCAATCGGACGCTTGAGGTAAGCCACCAGGTTCTCCGAGCCCGTGGGGCCGGGGATCACCTGGACGAGTTCCCACCCGTCGGCGCCCCACTGGTCGAGGATTGCTTTCGTCGCGTGCGTGAGCAGCGGAATCGTGGAGTATTCCCATTTAGTCATGCTTCCATCCTACCTGCCATCTGCGGGCGAACAAAGGACAGAACCTTAGGGACGTGAGGACTGCGCAGCTCGCGCGCGAGGGACTCGTCGGAGGTGCGCAGCCACTCCAACCAGTTTTCCGCGTGCGGATAGTGGCGCAAAATCGCGCGGCGCTCCCGCTCTGTCAGCCCGCCCCACACGCCGTAGTTGGCTTCGGACTCAAGCGCGTCGGCGAGGCATTCGAGGCGAACCTCGCACTCATAGCAGCGCATACGAACCTGACGCTGAGACGCACCCTGCACGAACAGCACGTCCGGTTCGATGGACGCGCAGAGTGCGCGAGCGACCCAGCTCTGGTCGTCGCCTTGCGTTGACATCGTGGAACTCCACTTCACTGTATTTTGAGCCCTTTCTGTGACCATACACACATACGATTGTGGGTGCAAACGCTGCGACCACGATCAAGGCCGTCAGGCGTGACTCATCAGGCAATTCTCACGCGTCGCCAAACGCCAGATGAGCACGCCGCCACGTAAGCTAGGAATATGTCGCACTCTCACTCTCGCGCTGTCCGTCCGGCCCAGCTGCTCGCGCTGCTGCTGGCGTTCCTGAGCGTGTCCGCGCTCATGGGCGTCGTCGGGGCAGGCATGCTTGTCCCCGTCGCCGGCCCCACCGCGCTCGTCGCGAAGTCGGTTCCGTCCGTCTTCAACGAGCTGCCCGGTGATCTGCAGACGGTGGCTCCCGCCGAGGAGTCCCAGCTGCTGGATTCGTCTGGCGCCGTGATCGCGCACTTCTACGACAAGCAGCGCATCGTTGTGCCCAGCGCCAACATCGCTGACGTCATGAAGAAGGCGATCGTGGCGATTGAGGACAAGCGCTTCTACGAGCACAACGGCGTTGACGCCACCGGCATCGCACGCGCGCTGGTCTCCAACCTGGGCGACAGCGGACGCCAGGGCGCCTCCACGATCACCCAGCAGTACGTGCGTAACTCGCTGGCCGAGCGCGGCTACCTCGAGGGCGACGCGGATCAGGTGAGCGCGGCGACCGAGCAGACCACCGAGCGTAAGCTCCGCGAGATGAAGTACGCGCTGGCACTGGAAAAGACCCAGTCCAAGGATGAGATCCTCACGGGCTACCTCAACATCGCGCCCTTCGGTCCGATCACCTACGGCGTAGAGGCCGCTTCGCAGCGCTACTTCTCCAAGTCGGCCTCGGAGCTGAACTACCTGGAGGCCGCGCTCCTCGCTGGCCTCGTTCAGTCCCCCGTCCAGTACGATCCGCTGACCCACCCCGAGGCCGCCCAGGAACGCCGCAACACGGTCCTGGCCACGATGCTCGAGCAGGGTGTCATCACGCAGGAGGAGTACGACCAGGGCGTCGCCACGAGCGTCGAGTCGATGCTGCATCCGACGGTGTCCTCCGAGGGCTGCTCCGGCGCGCCGTCCGCGCAGGCTTACTTCTGTGACTACGTCCTGTCGCAGTTCCTGGAGGATCCGGCTTTCGGCTCCACGCGCATCGAGCGCGAGCGCCTGCTCAAGACGCAGGGCATCACCATTCGCACCACGCTGGACCCGGCGAAGCAGAGCGCAGCCTACGCGTCCCTGACGAACGCGATTCCCGTCGGCGACGCGTCCGGCCTGAACGACGCGATTGTCTCCCTGGATCCGCGCACCGGCAAGGTCCTCGCGATGGCTCAGAACACGACGTACGGCATCGAGAGCGGCCAGACGATGGCGAACTACTCGGCCGACGGCAACTTCCAGGTTGGTTCGACCTTCAAGGTGTTCACCCTCCTGGAGTGGTTCAAGGAAGGCCACTCGGCATACGAGACCGTAGGTTCGAACAACACGTTCTACCCCAACGGATCCTTCAAGTGTGATGGCCGCGCCATCACCACTGAGGGCTACCAGGTCAACGACCTCGCAGGCAAGACCGGCTCCATGAACGTCGTGCGCGCGACGGGCCTGTCCGTCAACCAGGCCTTCGTCAACATGGCGTCGCGTGTGGACTTCTGCTCCATCTTCCAAACCGCCTATGACATGGGCGTCACGGAGGACGGTGAGGTTCCTGCGCCCTTCCCGGCCAACATCCTTGGTTCCGTGTCGAGCTCCCCGCTGCAGATGGCGTCCGTGTTCGCGACGATCGCAAACTCCGGCCAGCAGTGCACGCCTCAGTCCATCGAGTCGGTGACCGACCGTAACGAGAACGTCCTCAAGGAGTTCTCAGCGGACTGCAAGGAGGTCATCTCCCCTGACGTCGCAAACAAGACGGCCGCACTGCTGACGGCGTCGGCCGGCCAGTACTACACGTCGACGCGCCTGGGCGACGGCCGCCCCTTCGCCGCGAAGTCGGGTACCACCGACGGCCACGCGAACACGTGGCTGACGGGCTTCACGCCGTCGCTCGCGACGTCCGCGTGGGTGGGTCACGGCGACAACTCCTCGCAGGAAGTGTCCGGCGTTGTCATCAATGGCGTCTACCACTCCGAGATCTTCGGTGAGACCTACGTCGGCCAGAACATCTGGGCCCCCTACATGACGCAGGCGCTGGCGGGCACCCCGGTAGAGGCCGTATCGAACGCGAACATCGGCGCGTCCACTCCGCAGCGCGGCACCACTCCGACGCCTGCTCCTTCGCAGTCCCCGAACCCGTCGCCGTCGCCGAGCCACTGAGATGACGACTGATACGGCAGCGTTGCTTCAGGAGGCCACGGCCTCGTCCACTCGACGAGGCCGTGGCCTCCTGCGCACCGCGGGCACGCTCGTGGGTGGGCTGGGGCTCGCAGGGTTAGCAGCGGGGGGCGCTGCGCTCGCCTGGGGGTCGGTCGAGCGCACCATGCCGGTGCTGCGGCGCTACGAGGTCCCGGTTCGCGCCCACGTGCCCGAGGTGACGATTCTGCAGATCGCGGACCTGCATCTATTCGAGGGCCAGGAGTTTTTGCTGCGGTTCTTGTCCGACGTGGCCGCCTCGGAGCATTTCGACATGGTGGTTGCGACAGGCGACAACTTCGGGTCGACGGAGGCTTTGGACATGGTGATGGACGCGTACCGTCCGTTCCTGTCCTACCCGGGCGCGTTCGTGCTCGGTTCGAATGACTACTATTCGCCGATCCCTAAGCGTTGGAGCCGCTACCTGTCGCGTTCGAAGCCGCATCCGGTACGCGTGGTCCCCGATCTGCCCTTCCTGCCGATGGTGCGTCAGATGCGCCAGGCTGGATGGCTGGACCTGTCGAACGCGTCGGGCACGCTCCGCCTACCCACGGGCATGGTCTCTCTGCTCGGCACGGATGACGCACACATTTACCGTGATCGCTTGGGCGCTCCGGCCTCGTCGTGGGGAGCATCCGATGTCTTGCGCCTCGGGGTGACGCATGCACCGTACACTCGGGTCGTTTCCGCGCTCACCGAGGTCGGCTCGGACCTGATTCTCGCGGGGCACACGCACGGCGGCCAGATCGGTATTCCGGGGTTCGGTGCGATCATCACGAATTGCGACATTTCGCGCCCCTACGCGAAGGGCTTGAAACGCTGGCAGGCACCGGGCTCGACGGCGTGGCTGCACGTGTCGGCGGGCCTGGGGACGTCCCCCTACGCGAAGGTGCGTATCGCGACTCGCCCCGAGGCCTCGCTCCTGCACGTGTACCCGGCGTAGCCACATACGCATACGCAGCGTCGCCGCATACGCATACCCGGTGTCGCCAGGGCATTCGCGTCGCAAAGATTCCGCAAGAGGCTACCTCCAATCAGCCAGCCCAATGCGGCGTGGGACACACTTATGCCGCTTGCTTGATCTCCGTTTGGGATTATCGGTGAGGAAACGCTATACTCGAACGGCACCGGGGTGTGGCGCAGCTTGGTAGCGCGCTTCGTTCGGGACGAAGAGGCCGTGGGTTCAAATCCCGCCACCCCGACCGGTAATCGCCGGGACCGTTTGGTCCCGGCGATTTTTTATCGCTCAGCCCTCCTTGGGCTCACCACCAGATGTGGGGTCGCGCCCCAGATCTCAGGCCACGAGGCCTGCCTAATCTCCGACACCTGCACGCCCCGCCCGCTCGCCGGCCGCCATCCGCGCCTCGAGCTTCGCTCGGCGCGTCGACTCGTTGTCCGGCCAGGCTCCGCAGGCCACGCGGCGGCCTCCAATCGGGCGGGGCGGGCGGATGCGGATAGGTTGTGCGCATCCGGATAGGTTATGCGCATGTAGATAGGTTATTAAGCTATCCGGATGTTCATTACCTATCCGGATCTCGATTACCTATCCGGATCTCGATTACCTATCCGGATCTCGATTACCTATCCGGATGCGTAGTACCTCGAGGTAGCCCTGGAGGGGTCTGGGTTTTTCGGACCGTTTGTTTTGAGAGGGTTGTTCTGAGTAGTCTCGGCTGCTTGTGGCCGGGCA